>JAZNEO010000205.1:0-3070 GCA_045588685.1 Candidatus Avelusimicrobium sp.
AAGCAAAGAAACCATCGCCCAGTCCGCCCACACGTTCGTTTTTCACCGGGGCAAACATAGCGTCGCGTAAGGCTTCTGCCGCGTTAGCTTTGCTCAACGCATCGCGGGATGCACGAGCCTGTGCCGCACCGCCTTGACCAAAGTAAGAACGAGACGGATTAGCCGCTGAACGCAACGGAGTTAAAGAGCGAGCTTGAGCTCCTCTTTTCGGAGCGCTGGCAGAGCTTTGTTTGGCAGCCGCTTTTAATTGAGCGCCACCGAAACGGCTACCCACACCGCCGCCACCACGCAAGTTCAAAGAAGCACTGCCCAAGTCTTTAATCTTGGTAGGTGTTCTTTGGAAAGCCGCACGGGTAGCTGCCGGAGCAGTCTGCCGATAGTTGGGCGTATCCGGACGCGGAGCCGGAGTGTAATCCTGATCAAACGCATCTCTGGATTCGTAGTCCGATTCTGCCGGTTCTTCTTCTTCCGGGTTGCCCCAGCCTTTAATCAGGCTCAGCGGATCACGACCCGCCAATTGTGCAATCTGGCCGGTGGGATCTTCGTTGCTGGGAGAGAACCCAAAGCGTTCCGGATCAAAAATAGAATCTTCTGACCCTGGCGGTACAATCACATCATCATTGACGTTACCGCTGTATTTGTACAAAAAGGGCAACATCAGCAAAGCCGCCGCCGCCGCTACCACAAAGGGCGCATCACGACGAGTCCGTTCAAACAACGTCTGTTTTGGCTTGCCGTTATTGCCGATTTTAGAAGCACCTTTCTTAGCGAACGGATTAACTGCAGGCTTGCTGTTTTTAATCTTATCGCTAAAGGTGAAAGAATCCTTCTTATTTTCAGCCATAACTTTCTCCTTTTAGTTTCCCCCACAACTGGGGGTGTACTGCTAGGCCTTAGCGACCGCTCGGGCACGCCAAGACCGATTACTACACTACAAATCCTACTACTACCATTAAAGAATTATTATTTCAAAATGTCAATTGCTTTTTGGGCCCTTTTTCAAAATAGGCCTACTGGGCTGTTTCTTGTGTCAGCCACTGGGTGTTATCGGTCTGCGGGAAAAAGTCATTAGTCCCCAACACACCGTCCACCCGCAAATTAAACGAATTATCCAACTGCATCGTATCAAACGTCTGCGCTAGTGTATTAATTTGCGCAGTCAGCTCTGCCACTTGACTCTTATCTACCGGCACCTGCGCTTTAGCGGTAGAAAGCACTTCACATTTCTCAGACAACTCGCTTGCATATACGTCCAAATAAACCGTTTCGCAACTGCCTTCTTTAGGTACGTTCATGCCACAGACATCTCGCATCGATAAAAATAGTTTTTTGACCGTTTGGCATTGCTCACGCACTTGGATCAAACTGCTTTTCCAGTTGCTTAGTTCCGCCCCGCACCCTTGCGGTACCCCTTGACGGATGTGGCGGATAAGTTCGCGGGAACGTTCCAGCACGGGGGCCAATTGTTCATTGGTTTGCTTGGCCTGCTGCCGGCATTGGGCTTCTGCCTGTTTGTTTTCCGCTGGCGGGGTTATTTTTTCCGTACCGCGCACAGACACACTGGGCGCGCTGGCCGCTTCGTACGCTTCGGCGGATACACTGCCCGCCATATATCCGGCGGAAACCAACTGGTTCTTAAAGCCTTCCGGTGCTTTTTCGGCGACGTTACTGAGTACTAAAGCGTATGCCAAATCCTGCTGGGCTTTTTGGCTCAAATCCGTACCGCTACGGATACTGGTACTGGCAGAGGCGGTGGCGGCGGCGCTCAAAGCTCGTTTCAACGCGGCATCTGTATCGGCGTTCATACTGTCTGCCACGCGGGACAACTCATCAGCCGAAACCGTACCGGTAATCACCGAACGGTTGTGCATATGCGCCGTATCGGCCGATCCTTGAGCGGCTGAAGAATCCGTCCGCGCCAGCAAATCCGCATCCGTACCCAAATAGACATCTACCGCTTTGGCGGATTTTTCGGCTGACGCTTTTGCCTCGGCACTCCAGTCACCAATGGGGCGGGAGAGAGCGGCATTATCGTCGCCTTCTTCTGCTTCGTACGCGCCTGCTATCCCATCCGCACGCAACCCGCGCGCGCGCCGAGAAGCATTTACCGCGGCCAAATCAATTAGTCCCGATTTAGCTCCGGTTGTCTGCATAGCTTGCTTTCTGTCAAAGAGCGATAACTGCTGGGCTTCTTGCGATTGAAACGGAAACCCTGCGCGGGCCCACGTCCATAGGATACGACCTACACTCCAAGACTGGGCTTGCGGCGCCTCTTCCAACGTACCAACTACCTTACGCAATCCCGGCCAACTACCTGCCGGTATTACAAATATAATCAAAAACAGGAAAAAAACAAGTCCTCCAATTATTCCCCACTTTTTGTATGGGTTCATCGCAACCGGACGACGCTGTCCTCGGGTAAGGTCAAGCGACGGCACAGCCGGCGAAGAACTCGTTTTTTCCTGTTTCATGATAAACTCCTATTTCTGGGCTGCCGCATCTGCCGGGGCAGCCGGTTTAGCCGGTTGGTCTGGTTGAGTCAAGTTTACCACGCGGCCTTTGTTATACTCTTGGGTCAGGCGGCGCTGTCGCAAGCGTTTTTGATAATCCCGTAAGCGCTCCTGTCGTTCTTGCTTGACCAGTTCCTGCGCCTTGAGATAAATCAGCTCTCGCTCCACCTGCCGGTGTTGGTATATAAAGTACACGGATAATAACAAGCCAGTCACGAAAATACATGCCAACACCGTCATATTAAACACTTTTTTCAATGCCATATCTATTTTAGCCATAAGCGGACCCTATTATTTTTTACTGCTGCCTGAACCGGAACCTGAACTGGAACCTCCATCATTGGATAAATTAGGATCCACTGAGTTCATAATACCTTCGACAGCCTGTTCTCCACCCGTAACTACAGATGTACCACCGCCCAATGCAGCCATTACGGCTCCAGAATTCGCTCCAGCTGTGGCACCGGCTCCACTACCCGCCGCAGCACCTGCCGTAGCACCGGCCTCAGCACCCGCCGTGGCACCGGCTTCTGCACCCGCCGTGGCACCGGCTTCTGCAC
>JAZNEO010000206.1:0-2405 GCA_045588685.1 Candidatus Avelusimicrobium sp.
AATCTCTCAAGCGCAAAGCTACGTTAATTATCGCCAAGCAGCGTAACGGACCGGTGGGAGATATTGATTTGAATTTTATCAGCGAATATACCTTGTTTACTAATCCCGCACGGGACCCGGAATCCATGGGTCCGGTGGAAGAAGGGATCATGGCATTACCGGAGTAATTGTGGAAATTCCTTACTTGCGCCCGACATGGGTCGATATTAATTTGAGCGCCTACGAGCGTAATTTGCAGAAGATCCGTCAGAAGATTGGACCGGATGTAAAGTTGCTGGCTTTGCTCAAGGCCAATGCGTACGGACACGGTGCTTTGGAGCTGGGGCGCTTTGCGGAGCGGAAAAATTTGTGCCAGTTTTTTGGAGTGGCCTCCGTAGAAGAAGGAATTGCCTTGCGCCAAGGCGGAATTACACTTCCGATTTTGGTGCTGGGGAGCTTGTATCCGTTTGAAGCGTTTGAATATGCCATTAAGTATGATTTATCGGTCGCTATTGCCAGTGTGGAAGCGGCGCAAGCTGTTAAAAAAGCGGCGCGTAAACTAGGTAAAAAAGCTCATTGTCACGTCAAGCAAGACAGTGGCATGGGGCGTATCGGAACGCGCCGTAGCGGTGTAGTCAAAATACTGGAAACTTTGCAGGGCGATGAATGGATTGAGCTGGAAGGTTTATTTACCCATTTGTCCAGTGTGGACAGCGATAAAGCCTATACAGAAGAACAAATTGGCTATTTCCGCGATACCATGACACATGTGCGGCTCAATCACATTCCGGTCCAATTGTGCCATATGGCGGCTTCGCCGGCTATTGAATTGCGGCCGGATACTTACTGTGATATGGTGCGGGCCGGCCATGCTTCGTTTGGGCTGGCGGACTCTTTTGAGCCGATTTTATCTTTGAAAAGCCGTATCGTATTTGCTAAAGACGTGCCGGCAGGAGCCAGCATTAGCTACAACCGCAGTTTCCGTGCCCCGCAGGCTATGCGGGTGGCTACCATTCCGGTAGGATATGGCGACGGATATTTGCGGGCTTTGTCCAATAAAGCAGAAGTGCTCATTGGGGGGCAACGTTGCCGTGTGCTGGGCAATATCACCATGGATATGTGTATGGTAGATATTTCACAGGTGCCGCAAGCTCACGTCGGCGAGGAAGTGGTTCTTATTGGGCGCCAAGGAAAAGAAGAAATTTTAGCACGTGAACTGGCTCAAAAGGCAGGCACGATTGACTATGAAATCACCACCTTACTTATGGCACGCGTGCCGCGTTTTTATCGGGAAGAAATATGATAACAGCCATTGGCAAAACAGTAAACAGTTGGATGACACAAATGGGCGAAGCTACTCAAATGGTACGCTCAGTACTGTTTTGGCTGGCGCATGCACGGTTTGAGTTCAAACAATTTGTATTGCAAAGTGTGGTCATAGGGGTGGATTCTTTTGGCGTAACGGCATTAACCAGTTTGTTTACCGGTATGGTGCTGGCACTACAGGGCGGAAATACGATTGGTAATATCTTCGGAGACCCCATTTATGTGGGTACGTTAGTTACTTTTTCACTAATTCGCGAATTGGGGCCGGTATTGACGGCTGTAGTCGTTTCCGGCCGGGCCGGGGCGGCAGTAACGGCACACATCGGCACCATGGCGGTAACGGAACAATTGGATGCGTTGTACACATTAGGAACCAATCCGACGCAATACTTGGTCATTCCCCGTATGGCAGCCTTCTTATTAACGATTCCTATTTTGACCATATTTTCAAACATTTTCGGTGTGTTCGGCGGATATTTGGTGGCTGTGTACGCACTGGGGATACCCGGAGAAGTATATATGACAGATGTTACTTCTTTTATGGGCGTGGCAGACTTTATGCACGGGTTTTTGAAATCTTTTGTTTTTGCCTTTTTGGTGGCTACCGTTTGCTGCTACAAAGGGATTAGTACTCGCGGCGGTGCCGAAGGGGTAGGAAAATCTACCACGGGGGCTGTTGTAACTTGTATTGTCATGATTTTGGTGTTGGATTACTTTTTAACAGCTATTTTGACAGCTTTTAAGATATGATTGAAATTAAACATTTAGAAAAAGCGTACGGCGAGCGCAAAGTATTGCGTGATGTAAACCTGAAAATAGAGGACGGAAAAGTCACTACTATTTTAGGCGGATCCGGCTCGGGCAAAAGTACGCTGATTAAATGTTTGATGCGTCTGCATAATGCCACGAGTGGACAAATTTTAGTCAATGGACGAGATATTACTAAAGTTACCGATCCTATGCGTCTGGCGGTCATCCGGCGGCATTTTGGATATTTGTTCCAAGAAGGGGCTTTATTTGACTCCATGACCGTGGGAGAAAATGTAGCTTTTGGTCTGTCTTATTTAACCGATATTCCGAAGGAAAAATATCCGGCTATT
>JAZNEO010000207.1:0-9157 GCA_045588685.1 Candidatus Avelusimicrobium sp.
CCTAATTGTCTTCCTAAGACCGCTTGGCCTCCGACTTCAAGAATTCTTGGACAATGTAGACAGACTCTCGGTCTTAGCGTTTGATGATCAGTGTACCGGAGCCAATGCCCGCTATCCGCTGGTAAGTGAAATCAAAGAGATATTCCTCAAAGCGTATTATGGAAAACCGGTCAAACACAAAAAGAACAAATAAAAACTCCTTACACGCAGCCCCTGATATTTCAGGGGCTGTTTTTAGAAGGGAAAGTGAAACAAATCTATTTCCTTTTGCTATAATGAAATTATCTAAACATAGGAGTCTATTATGAAAACTATATGGATTACTTTACTCACTGTAGCTGTTACAGTACCCGCATGGGCCGCCTCTAATTGTGTTTCACGGGTAGATAAAAATTTGAATAAAACAACCAAAGAAAAAATTAATTACTGCTTGGAAGAAGACCAAACACCCGAAGCTCCGGCTGATACGACAGAAGTAGTGTGGTCTGAGACGTACTCGGTACAGTTTCCTAAACAGAAACAAAATGCCAAGGAAAAAGAAGCTCCGCAAACTCAGATCAAAACTGTTCCCAACGATACTCCGGTGTCCAAAGAATATTTAGACCGCAAAACTTATCCGCCGTTCCGCAATGATACGATGCCTCGCATGTCAGCCGAACAAGCCCATGAAACGGCGATGGAAGCTTTACAACAAAATTCTGCCGAAAAAACGGATAAACAGCAAAAACCAGCCAGCCGCAAAAAAAATGCCGGCAAGCCAAAACGCCAGGTAAAAGCGGATAACGCTTCTTCCACCCAAGCAGCCCCCGCGGAAGAACCCGCGCAGGCACCTTCGGCACAAGTGCAGGAGGCACAGGCTTTGCAAAATGATCCGCTGGCCACTAATCCAACTGATAACGGGGCAGTCCCGGCTGATTTTTTGGATGACGGCGTCATGGGCCCTTCGGGTTTTGGCTATAATGCCACAGACCCCGCTTTTCAACAATAAAGTTGACATTTAACTACAGGAAACATACAATAAATTATGGCTATGTTACATTTTCTTTTTATTAAACCTTTTCAAGCGAAAGGATTTTTGTGGGGCTGTGTGGACGTGCTAGTCAAAGCCTTGGCTATTGCTGTGTGGACGTATCTGCTTTATATTTTAGGTTCTTTAATGTGGCAGTCTATTCAGTTAGATTACAATCGTTTTACACAGTTATGGTGGTTTTCTTATTGTTTCTTGATGTTCTTTGGAGCGTCACTGTTGGCGTACATTTTGCTTTTTGTGCGCGAGTATGAAGAAACAGAAGAATAAAAATAAACCCTTTTCAAAACCCCTGCCGATTGGCAGGGGTTTTTTCTGTATGCAAATATGTCTTACCTACTACAAGACCAAGGTGTCTTCCATATCCGGCCCTGTAGAAATAAGGGCTAATTTTGGATGCGGATACACTTCTTTGGATAGGGCTTTGAGGCTTTCCAAAAATTCCTTGGCTTGCGGAGTGAAATCCGCATAACTTTTAATATGGTCATTTCCTTCGAACATATCAATATGCGTAATGGCAATTTTGGTTGCATTGTTAATCATAATCGCACGTGCCGCCGAAGCTTTTTCAAACTCACCCACACGGCGTAAGCGTTTGCTCACACTACCGATTTCATGCCCTTTAGTATGATAAATTTCCAAATCTTTTTCATCAGTCATTTCTTTCTCTACCGGCCCCGGCCCGACGCGCGTAACATACGGCTTAAACACCACATACACATCGCGCACGCTCTTAGGCCCCAAACCTGCTTCCCCCAAAAAGGTAGAAGCCGTGGTATCGCGCGAAGTAACAAACGGATATTCTCCGTGCAGTAAAGACAATTTGATTCCCTGCGTTCCTTCTAACAAAATGTGTTGCCCTTTATCTAAAGCACCGTTCAACAATTCCGGTACGTCTTGGATAAATTCTTTGAGTAACGGTTCATCTTTGGCAAATTTCACGTCGCGCCGTTCAATGCGGTCTTTCACCGCTTGGCCAAGGCCCGTGCCCACACTGCCGATATGTTTCATAAAGTGTCCCGCACCTTGCTCTGCGGCCGTTTCTTCGTCGGTAATCAACACTGCATGCGGGTCAATAATTAACCGCTCACGGGTGCCGGTAAGCTCCACTTCTTTGAGTAGCCACTCTGTTTTTGTGTAAGCTCCGGCGCCCAGTACGAGTTTAGTATGCGGATTTAAAAATCCGGACGGAATGTTTTTCAACGTATAGGACTTACCGTCCATTACCACGGTATGACCGGCATTAGGACCGCCCACCCGCACACAATACTCATAATCGCCCTTATAAGACAAATAGGCCGAAATTTTACCTTTTCCTTCATCGCCGGCTTGACCGCCGCATACAATATCAATCATATTCACCTCGCGCTTGTTTTTGGGCAAGGCCGATATACTGCCCGGCCGTCAAAGCAAGCAATTTCTGTTTTGTTGTTTTAGGTACCTGTAACTTTTGTACAAACTGCTCTAAATCTTCTCGTGTAACCGAGTGGCCGCGTATTAAATCTTTCACCTGCTCATAGGCATTTGGCACACCGGCCGTCCGTAGTAAAATTTGATAGGCCTCCGCCAACACCTCGGGGTGCGCCGCCAGTTCCTCACGTGCCGCCGCCGTATCGAAAGTAATTTTAGAAAGGCCTTTGAGCAAACTTTGATAAGCCACTACTCCATGCCCAAACGCTACTGCCATATTGCGCAACACCGTGGAATCTGACAAATCCCGTTGCAAACGAGAAAGAGGCAATTTTTCACTAAAGAAAGTAAGTAAGGCATTAGCCAATCCCAAATTCCCCTCGGCATTTTCAAAATCAATGGGATTAATTTTTTGCGGCATCGTCGAAGACCCTACTTCCGTAGATACTGCTTTTTGCTTCACCAGTCCACTGGAAATATACTGCCACATATCTCGGCTCAGCCCCAACAAAATAATATGAATGCGCCGCAACGCATCAAACAATTCCGCATAACTATCACGCGGATCAATCTGCGTGGAAATGGGCGAGAGATAAATCTTAGTTTTGCGCCCTTGGTTTAATTTCTTGACCCAAGATTTAGCCGCACCCGTCCAATTTACCGACGGAAATGCCGCCACGTGAGCATTGTATGCTCCCACGGCACCGCCAAATTTGCAAGAGATTTGCTGAGCTTTTAATTGCGCAAGTTGCCGCGCCAAACGATTTTCAAAGACTCTCAATTCCCGCCCGAAAGTAGTGGGAACTGCGGGCTGGCCGTGCGTACGCGCCAGCAAAACCGCTCCGGCATATTTGCGCGCCAGTATGGCCAAATTTTTGCGCAACATTTCCAGTTGAGGTAGTATCACTCCCACAGTATCTGACAACAACTGGGCATAAGCCGCGCTGTTAATGTCTTCGCTAGTCAGGCCAAAATGTACCCACGATGTATAAGTTTGCAAACGATGTGCGGCCAGCCGATCTGCCACAAAATATTCTACTGCTTTCACGTCATGACGTGTAGCCGGCCGACGAGCAGAACCGACTTTTTCAATAGCGTCTAACGTCCGTAAATCTTTTTCTGTTAAATGCGGTAATTTATCCAGTAGCGTCAAGGCCGCTTTTGGAAGCGGAGCAAAAATATGTAATTCGTTCAAAGTCAGTAGCCACGCCACCTCCGCACGCACCCGCGCGGCGGCAAATGCACGTGCCCCGCATACTTGCGCCAACGCTTCTACCTGTTTTTGATACCGCCCTTCCAACGGGCTCAACACGTCATCTTTATTCATAAATTAGTGCAATCCCAATTTACATGTGTGGTCTTTTTCAAATATTTCGACGGCCAGTTTTTCACGGTCTTTATATTCGCCGGTACGACGGATCAGTTCGTCAAAATCAATCGTGCGGGCCGGAAACATTGGTCCTTCCACACACGCAAAACGCACTTTGCCTTCCACGCTGACACGGCAACCGCCACACATACCGGTACCGTCTAACATAATCGGATTTAAGCTGGCATACGGTTCTACGCCCAGTTCCACCATTAGTTTAGAGGTAAATTTCATCATCGGAATCGGCCCGATGACAAAGCCGGCTTGAATGTTTTCACCGCCTTGCACACAAGCACGCAAGGCATCGGTTACCATCCCTTTTTGACCATAGCTGCCGTCATCGGTGCAACAAATAATTTGATCAGAAGCCGCTTTCATTTCTTCTTCCAAAATCAGCAAACTTTTAGTGCGCGCACCCAAGATAGAAATCACTTTATTGCCGGCCGCTTTGAGTGCTTTGGCAATAGGATATACTTCCGCAATTCCCACTCCACCGCCAATGACCGCCACCGTGCCGTATTTCTTCATTTCTACCGGGGTGCCCAGCGGGCCTAAAATGTTCAAAAAACGGTCGCCTTTCGACAGTGAATTAAACATAAATGTCGATTTACCGATAGATTGGATAATGACCGTAATCGTGCCCTGTTTTGGGTCCCAATCCACTAAAGTTACCGGTACCCGTTCTCCGCCGTCGCGGCCACGCAAAATAACAAATTGTCCCGCCTGAGCGGCTTTGGCAATCAGCGGCTTATAAATGACAAACTTCATGACCACTTCATTGAGCTGTTCTTTAACTAAAATTTCGTTCTCTTGCATCTTATTTCCCCTCTAAATACGTGTTGATTTTCCGGGCGGCTTCAATCCCATCTTTCATCGCCAGTAACACCGTGGCGCCACCCCGAATAATATCCCCACCCGCAAACACTCCGGGTAAGGAAGTTTCTCCTTTTTCATTTAACGCAATAACTCCACGCTCGGTAACTTTCAAATCCGGCGTAGTTTTAGAGATAGTGGGGTTGGGGCGTTGTCCGATAGCAACGATCACTGTATCGGCCGGCATCACAAAATCCGATCCGGCAATTTCCACCGGTCTGCGACGTCCTTTTTCATCCGGAGCACCTAATTCATTGCGGGTAAAGCGCAAACCGGTCACGTGATTATTTTCATCTTTTACCACTTCTTTCGGTGTTACTAAATATTCGAAAATAACACCTTCCTCTTGTGCATGTTCCACTTCGGCCACGCGGGCAGGCATCTCTTCACGGCTGCGGCGGTATGCAATCGTAACTGTTTCGGGCTGCAAGCGCATCGCACAGCGCGCGGCGTCCATAGCACTATTACCACCGCCGAGCACAATTACGTGTTTGCCCACCTTAATAGGAGTATCCGTTTCCGGAAATTTATAGGCTTGCATTAGATTAATACGGGTCAAAAATTCATTGGCACTATACACTCCTACGGCATTTTCACCGGGTATCCCGAGCATCATCGGCAGACCAGCTCCCGAGCCGATATACACCGCGTCATATTGCTTGCGCAACTGCTGTAAAGAAATAGTCGCGCCCACCAAGACGTCCGTCTTAAAAGAAACGCCCATAGCTTGCACGGTTTCAATTTCTTTATTAATCACTTCGCGCGGCAAACGGAAAGAAGGAATGCCATATCGCAACACCCCCCCATACGCATGCAATGCTTCCAAAACAGTCACTTCATGGCCGGCCCGGCGCAACTCTGCGGCACACGCCAAAGAGGACGGCCCCGATCCGATGCATACTACTTTTTTGCCGGTAGCTTGTGCCGGAGTGGGTGCTTGCAGAATACCCTGCGCACGTGCGGTATCAGCAGTGTAACGCTCCAGTCCGCCGATATTAACTGAACCAAACTTTGTTTTGAGCACACAATGTCCTTCACAATGTTTTTCTTGCGGGCAGACCCGTCCGCAAATCGCCGGCAGCAAACTGGTCTTCATAATTTCCGTGGCGGCCTGTTGCACGTTGCCCTCTTTAATAGCAGCAATAAAATCCGGTATATGCACTCCTACCGGACAGGCATTTTGACAAGGATGCGTCGGACAATGCAGACAACGGTCTGCCTCGGCTTGTGCTTCCTCTTGGGTTAAAATGTGAGCCACTTCATCAAAATTTTTACGGCGTACTGCGGGGTCTTGTTGGCGGCCATTATGGCGCGGAGTTGACGGACTGGGCATATTTTCTCTCCTAACTAAAAAAACAAATTGACGGGGATACTCCCTTTATTATAATTATAGTATATTGAAAACCCGAAAAATTGTTATACAATATATTATTATACGAACAGGAGGAACTTATGTGCCATAAATGTGATTCAATAGCTACTTTTATTTTGGGCGTTTTAGTAGGAGCTGCCGCCGGTGTTTTGTATGCTCCGGCCAAGGGTGAAACAACCCGCCGCAAACTCAAACGCTGGACCGAAGAAACCTATAAGGAAGGCCGTGAAGAAATTGCCGAGCGCGCCAAAGAACTGAAAGAAAAAGTTTTAGAACACAAAGAAGAGTTAAAAGAAAAATTTGCCGCTCATGGCACCGCAGCCAAAGAACGTGTCGCGGAACTAAAAGAAAAAATGGCTGAAAAATCCGAACTCTTACGTGAAAAAACTGCCGATGGTTTGGAAAAAGCCGCCGAAGGCTTAGAAAAAGCCGCTAAAAAATTACGCTAATTAAACGTATAATCTAAAAATCCCCGCGGGTTGCAATTTGCGCTTGCGGGGATTTTTATTGGGTAAAAAATTTTAACAAAAACATTACTTTGAGTGTATCTATTTGTAAGAATTTGTGGTATTCTACGACGGTAAAAAAATTTTCAAAATACCCCTTGACATTTTTCATAACTGGCTTATACTAAGTGTACAGCAGTACAGCCTAGGGTGTAGCGTAGCCGGGACTTAGGCCGCTGAAGGTGAAGTGAAAAGAAGGGCGTGGAAGGGTGTGTCGGTTCTGTATTTGGGCGTTGGTTAGGACGCGGGTGCGGAAGCGGGGCATCGTTCAAGTAGTGTCGGGTCGGTAGAGGCGGCAGAGGCCGTCAAGTGCCGGGCGAGGCTGGCCCAGAGTGGTAGGAAGTAGTTGGGGAGTAAGCGGCGGTTTTGGCGGCGGGTTGATGAGTTGATTCGGCCCGGTGTGCAGAACGGAGTAGCGGCATAAATCGCTGGACCTGTGTAAAGAGGAAAAAATGAACGAAAGGAAATGACCCTCCGATGGATAATCGGGGGGTCTTTTTATAGGCGTAATTGAATTAATTGAGCAGGCTGGGTTTAGACAAAGAAAGTTCTTCTGCTTCTTCTTTATCATCAGAAACAGCCGGGGTTTGTTCTTCTTGGTCAGTAGATAAAGGTGCTAATTTCTCTTCTTCATAATTATCTACAGCCGGGGCAATATCTTCTTCTCCCGGGACTTCTTCTTTTTGTTGAGGCATAACTGCCGGGTGTGCTGTTTTCTCAGCCACCGATTGCTTGCCAGATGCATTGCCATACATCCCGGACGGATTCCACCAATCCGGCGGATTGCCGGCACAAGCGGCCAGCCCCATGGCTAGTACAGCCAATATACTTAGATTAATGTACTGTTTTTTCATAAATTGCTTTTTGTAAACACGCCGCCTGATACAAGGCTCCTGCGTGGTAACTACTGCGCACCAACGGGCCGCAAGCCACCGCTAAAAACCCGATAGACAGCGCATATTCCTCCCATTTTTTATATTCCTCCGGTTCGGCATAACGCAATACCGGGTGATGGCGTTTGGAAGGGGCTAAATACTGCCCTATCGTCAATAAATCTACGCCTACTTTACGCAAATCCTGCAAAGTTTGTTTCACTTGCGTTTCCGTTTCGCCAAGCCCCAACATCAAACCAGATTTCGTTAAAATATGCGGGGCCAATTGTTTACTGTAAGACAGTAAATCTAAGGAACGTTTATAATCTGCCCCCACGCGCACGCCGGCGTATAAAGCAGGCACGGTTTCTATGTTATGTGCCAACACAGTCGGCTGAGCATCCAATACCGTTTTCAAATCGGCTTTTTTACCTTGAAAATCCGGTACTAAAGGTTCGGTTTTTACCTCAGGCGTGGTGGCCGCTATGGCACGCAGCACGTTAGCATAGTGTTCGGCCCCACCGTCGGGTAAGTCATCCCGAGTGGGTGAAGTTAAAACAGCATATCGTATATGCCATTGTTTAATAGTGTGGGCAATTTTGCTCGGCTCCTGCGGATCCGGCGGCAAGGGTTTTTGCTTGGAAACCGCACAAAACTTACAACCGCGCGTACAAAAACCACCCAAAATCATAAATGTGGCATCACCGCAATTGAGACATTCCCCCCGATTAGGACATTTGGCCTCCACACACACTGTATGCAATGCCTGCGCATCTAAACCTTGTTGGGCTTGCAGGGCTGTTTGCGTGCGTAAAGCGGCTTTATTTCGGCCAACCATTTCTTTAAGCCAAGTGGGCAGGGAGTTTGTCATATTGCTATAATAAATTATAGTAAATTATGCGTAAAATCCTATTTTCTCTTTTACTAGTGTGCAGTGTGCTTTTAGGTGGATATCCGCCGTCCTTTTGCCACGCCGTCTCCACCAAAGAAAAGCTATCTGCCGCGGCCAAATTATATTTTGAAGGCCATCCCCAACAGGCCTTGCAAGCCTATATTGATTTGTCTAAAGAAACACAAAATAGAGATTCCTTTTTGAATGCCGCCTTTATTGCCTTGGAACAAGGTAATCCCAAACAAGCGGTGGATATTGTCAGTACAGCTTATATGCTGTATCCTCATGATCCGGAAATTACGGAATTTACGGCAGAGGCTTATTTAGCAGACGGACAATATGAAAACGCAGAAAAATTTTTTTCCCTACTTGAAGGAGGCGGAGAAAAATCCGAATTTTTATTAATTCATGTAGCCCGCGCCCAACTGGGTATGGGCGAAACCGAACTAGCCAAACATAATTTACAACGGGCCGCTGCCGGAGAGAACCATCTTTCCCTGTCCAATTATTTACTGGGGCAAATTTACGAGAAAGAAAAAAATTGGGCACAGGCTACGGCCGCTTACGAAAAAGCCATTGACTATGACCATCAATTCGCTGAAGCACGCGCGCACTATGCCGTTTGTTTAGAACGAAACAAAGATTACAATGAGGCTTTTCGCCAATACCGTATTTTGCATGCGGCCAGCCCCAAGAACCAATTGTACATCACGGCTTTGCAACGATTGCGCCCCAAAATTACCAAAAAAGAAAAAGATTTAGAAAGCCGTAAAGAACAAAAAAAACACACGCTTGTTAAGCCGGTCATTTCTTTGGAAGGAAATTTGCAAACGGTG
>JAZNEO010000208.1:0-14052 GCA_045588685.1 Candidatus Avelusimicrobium sp.
ACTTCCGGCCGTTAGACCGCAAGGGGGTCCCTGATTTATGAGCATATCCCCGCAAGAACGCTTGGCACGCATTCGCATTAATGCTTTTTTATACCTTCGGGCCGATTGGCTGCAACGGCTGATTGACATTTTTGGTTCTGCCGAAGAAATTCTCAAACAAAATGCAGATACGCTGGCACGGGAAGCCCAAATGAATCCTTCCACCGCCGCGCACTTTTTACAAGAGGCTTTTGCCCTTGATCCGGAAGAAGAACTGGCCAAAACCGAAAAATACGGTGGACGAATTTTAGTACCAGAAGACGATGAATATCCGCAGGCTTTTCGGGATATAAAAGAAGCCCCGATTGCCTTGTATGTACTAGGCAAATTACCGCAACATAAAGCTTGTATCGCCATGGTAGGTACGCGTAAAATTACCGCTTACGGACGCCGCGTTGCCAACACCCTATCTACTGATTTGACTCAAGCCGGTGCCGTGATAGTAAGCGGATTGGCACGCGGAGTAGACAGTGAATGTCACGCTGCCGCGGTTCGTTTACATAAACCTACCGTAGCGGTAATCGGTACAGGTATCGGACGTTGTTACCCCCCCGAAAACAGAGAGCTTGCCAAAGCTATTTTGCAGCACGGGGGTGCTATTATTTCCGAACTACCTTTCCATAAACCGCCGCATGCTTTTCACTTTCCGCGCCGTAACCGGCTGATTGCAGCTTTATCAGAGGTGGTCGTCGTCGTAGAAGGGGAAGTGAAATCCGGAGCGCTCATTACGGCTAAATTAGCCTTGGAAATGGGAAAGGACGTATTAGCCGTTCCCGGTCCGATTGACAGCCCGCAAAGCGGCGGCCCCAATCAGCTTATCCAAGACGGGGCAGGCGTAGTCACCTGCGTAAAAGATATAATAGACTATATACCACAGCCGGAGCTATTTGATTTACAAGCTCCTGCCAACACTGTCACTGAAACGGCCCTCCCGGAGGGACTAACCAAACTGCAACAACAAGTGTTGACACAAATTGGCTCGGGTGAAATGACAGCCGATCAATTAGTAGAGACCTTACATTTATCCGTACCGGAAGCGGCCGCGGTGCTATTTGAATTGGAAGTCAAAGGCATATTAGCCTGTAACAACGGGTTATATGCTAAAAGCAAATTTTAATTTTTTGGAGATACCATATGCCCACAAACAACGTGAAAGGAAAAAAATTAGTTATCGTAGAGTCTCCTACCAAACAAAAAACCATTAGCAAGATTTTGGGTAGCGATTTTATTGTACGCAGTTCATTTGGCCACGTGCGGGATTTGCCTTCCCATGATATGGGAGTAGATATTGCCCACAATTTCAAACCCACCTATTTGCCGGTGGAGCGCGCCAAACGATTGATTAAAGAATTGGAAACCGTAGCTAAAAATGCGCCTGAAATTTACTTAGCTACCGACCCTGACCGCGAGGGAGAAGCCATTGCGTGGCACTTGGTAGAACTGTTAAAACTACCCAAAGAACGCTATCAGCGCATTTATTTCCATGAAATTACTCCTGCCGCTATCAAAGAATCGTTTGCGCATGCCCGCAAAATTGATGAAAATTTGGTCAACGCACAACAAGCACGACGCATTTTAGACCGGATTGTCGGCTATAAATTATCCCCCCTCTTGTGGAAAAAAATTACTTCCGGTCTGTCGGCCGGTCGGGTGCAATCTGTAGCAGTACGATTACTCACGGAGCGCGCCAAAGAAATTGCCCAGTTTAAGCAACAGCCTTACTGGACACTAAAAGCTCAATTTGAGAAACCCAATACACAACCGTTATTTTGGGCTCGCCTGTTAAAATGGCAAGGAAAAAATGTAGAACAAACCAAAACTTATCACCTGTTTGCGGAAGATTATAAGGTCAAAAATACCGTTTTTGATACGCCGGAAACTTTAGCTCCCGTGAACGCCTTGCTACGGCAGGGGCCCTGCACAGTAATCAAAATTGAAAAGAAAGCAGTCAAGCAAAAAGCCAAACCCCCTTTCATTACCAGCTTACTACAGCAAGATGCTTATAACAAGCTCGGGTTTGCCTCTCAAAAGACCATGATGCTAGCGCAGAATTTGTATGAAGGTATTACTATTTCCGGCCAAACAGTAGGGTTGATTACTTATATGAGAACCGACTCTTTTAACGTGTCTAAATTATTGCAGGAACAAACCAAAAAATTTATTGCCTCCAAGTACGGAGAAGCATTTGTGCCGGCTAAACCCAATGTGTTCAAGAGCAAAGTAAAAGGAGCACAGGAGGCGCACGAATCTATTCACCCGACAGACGTCAACCGTACTCCTCAGAGCATGAAGCCCTATTTAACACCGGATCAGTATAAACTATATGAACTAATCTGGTTGCGTTTTGTGGCCAGCCAAATGGCAGATGCAGTGTTTAACACGGTGACGGTGGACATTCAAGCCGGCCCTTCCGATGCGTGCTTATTGCGCGCGGGCGGGAGAACGGTTAAATTTCCGGGATATTTGTCTATTTACAAAGATGAGGAAGAGTCCGATAATGAAGAAACCGCTCTCCTGCCGGAACTGGCCGAAGGAGATACGCTAACGCTCAAAGAAATTGCCACCAAAGATCATCAAACCACGCCGCCTCCTTATTACAACGAGGCCAGTTTGATTAAAACCTTAGAAAAGCATGGCATCGGGCGTCCTTCCACCTATGCGCCTACCATCAAAACGATTTTAGACCGCAAATACATTGCCCGTCAGCCCAAAAGCAATAAGTTAGTGGCCACCGAGCTGGGTATTACGGTTACAGACAGTTTGAAAGACTTTTTCAAAGAAATTATGGATTTATCCTATACTGCCGGCGTGGAAGAGAAATTGGATGAAGTGGCCGAAGGCGGCCAACAATGGGTAGATTTGCTCAATCAGTTTTATACCTCCTTCCAACGCGAATTGGACGAGGCCGATAAAGGTATGCAGCGCCCGCAAGCCAAAGAGACGGAAGAAAAATGTCCCATTTGCGGAAAACCCATGCTCTTAAAGACCAGTCGTTTCGGGCAGTATTTGGTCTGTTCAGACAATACGTGCAAAGGAAAAGTTAATTTAGGCAAAGAAGGCGAAAAAATTGCACCGGAAAAAACCGACGAAATATGTGATAAATGCGGTGCCCCCATGGTACTGCGTACCGGACGGCGAGGAAAATTTTTAGCTTGTTCGGCCTATCCTAAATGCAAAAACACTTATTCGGTTGATGCCGACGGAAAGAAGGTAGTTTCCTCCGGTCCGATAGTGACCGATCATATTTGCGATAAATGTGGAAAGAAAATGGTGTTGCGTAATTCCAAACGGGGCTACTTTTTAGGGTGTTCCGGCTATCCCAAATGCCGCAATATTGTGACTATTTCTGAGGAAGAAATAGCAAAAATAAAAGCTCAACAAAATTCCTAAAGGAGCGCCTATGAAGGAGTGGGTGGAAGCATTTTTGCTTCATCTGCACAATCAAAATTTTTCCGCATACACGTTGCAAAATTACCAACGGGATTTGCAACAGTTTATGCAATTTTGTGCCGCCCGAAAACTCACTCGTCCGCAAGATTTTACTTTGCAAACCGTGCGTACTTTTTTGGCCTCTTTAGCTACCCGTCAATATGCCCGCAATACCATCTTACGCAAAATAGCCGCCTTGCGTAGTTTTGCGAATTATCTACTAGAGCAAGGTGTTTTGGAAAATAACCCTTTCAAATTGTTACCGGCCCCCAAACGGGAACGGTTATTACCTAAATTTTTAAATGTACAAGAAACGAACCGTTTAATTGATACCGCCGGCGAGAAGGGCCACTTTGCTTGCAGAAATCGCGCCCTGATAGAACTTATTTATTCCAGCGGATTGCGCCGCAGCGAGGTGACCGGACTTAAAATCGCGGATATTGATTTTTTTAACGGAGTCGTAAAAGTGCTGGGTAAAGGCAACAAAGAGCGCTTTGTGCCCGTGACAGATGCCGCTTTGGAAGCCCTACGTACGTATTTGGCTTCCCGCCCTCATCCGCAGCCGACTGATCCTCTTTTCTTAAATAAAAACGGCACTGCGCTTACCGGAGACGGCTTAGCCTATATCTTTAAAAACTTGGCTATTTCTTCCGGAATTGCACGTCGGGTAAGCCCACATAGTCTACGGCATTCTTTTGCCACTCATTTGCTTAATAATGGTTGTGATTTACGCAGTCTACAAGAAATGCTGGGACACAAAAGTTTACTAGCTACTCAGGTCTATACTCACGTGTCCTTAGATAAGTTAAAAAGCGTGTACGAGCACGCTCATCCCAAAAACAAGGAGCCTTAGTTATGATTGGTATTGGCGTAGATATTGGCGGTACATTTGTAAAACTGTATGTAATGAATGACAAGGGAGAAATCCTGCAAAAAGACAAAGTAGAGACCAACTACGAGCATGGGGCAGAGAATTTCTTAAAGCAGATTGCCGATTTTATCAATAAAACCAAAGCGCGTTATTCTGACCAAACGGTAGCCGTTGGAGTGGGAGCCCCGGGAGATGTGGACAATCAGCACGGTGTCCTGCGCTACAACCCAAACTTAAAATTTAAAGATGTCGATGAATGGCCGCTGGCAGATTTATTGTTGCAACATACCGGCATCAAGCCGTATGTAGCCAATGATGCTACTTTAGCGGCTTGGGGCGTATACGAAAAAGTTCTCAACCGTCAGGCTAACAATGTGCTCGTCATTACATTGGGCACGGGAGTCGGCGGTGGGCTCATCCTCAACAAAGAGCTTTACCAGGGTTCCAACGGTACGGCTGGAGAAGTAGGTCACACCAAAATTGCCAGCACGAAAACAGGCCCGCAATGCGGTTGCGGTGCGCGGGGCTGTTTGGAAGCGTTTGTGGGGACCATTGGCATCAAACGGCGCGTGATGGAAGGCATTTTGGCCCATCCGCAATCCTTGCTGGCTAAAATGGTGGAGCAAGAAAAGAATTTCAAAATCGAGCTGGTATCGCGCGCGGCCGATAAAGGCTGTCCGTTGGCTCTTAAAATTTGGGAAGATACCGGCTTTTTCTTGGGGATCGGAGTGGCCAATATCTGCTTAGTGCTAGATGTTGATACGGTAGTTTTGACCGGCGGCGTATCCGGAGCGGCTCCCTATTTCTTACCGGCTATGGAAAATGTACTGCACCATCAACAAATTCAAACCCCGTTTAGGAAATTAAAATTGCAGGTATCGCAAGATCCCAACATAGGCGGTGTGGGAGCTGCCATGTATGCTATTTACAGGGAAATGCATAAATAAATGAAACGTTTTGTCTTCTTTCTCGGTCTGGTGGCATTGGTCGGCACTCCTTTGTGGAGCGCCCCGCGTACCTTGCCGGCTCCCGAGAAAGAAGATGGAATTATTTATTTTTCTGCCGATGAGGCCTCAGCCGAACCCTCCGCCAAAAAAATTAACTTGAAAGGCAATGTACATATCGTACAACAAACACCGGACGGACAACTACGTACGGCCACCGGAGAGGACATTACCTTTGACCAACTTAATACCACCATTTCCTCCAAAGGCCCCATGAAAGTGGAAGGTATGGGCGGCACCTTAGAGGGTAATAACATTTCCGTCAATTATCAAACTAAAGATTTTTACGCTGAGAATATACAAACCGAATATCCCCCTCTACGAGTTCTTTCGGCTCAATCTATTTCTTCAGACAATGGTACGCAACGATTAAAAAAAGCGGTATTAACTTGTTGTGATTTAACACCGCCGCACTATACCATCACGTTAGGCAGTTTGAAGGTGTCTCCGGAAAAACGCCTCTTTGGTACAAATGCAGTCTTTAGATTAGATGGAATTCCTGTCATGTGGCTTCCGGTGTATTGGCGCTCCTTAGAAAGTAAAAAGCCGTGGACCACTTATGTGGATTTTACCCAAAGTAACGATACCGGATTTGGTTTATTAACTTCTAATGTTCTGACAGAAATACCTGTTTTTCGGCCCAAAATTAATTTAGATTATTACACCAAATCCGGCGTCGGTATGGGACTAGAACTCATGGCCAAAGAAACCGAAACCTTAAAAGGAACCGGTGAAGTCTATTATATCAATGACCATGCAGAGCCGGACAAGGACCGCACCGTAGACGGGCATCCTTTCCAATTACAAAGCACCAAACGTTGGGGAATACGCGGCGGATATTGGTGGGAACTGTACGACAGCTCGGATCATTTTAATAACCCAAACGGCGCCTTGTACCAATTCCAGACTCAATTTCGTATGGTATCGGACCCTTATTTTAACGACTCCTTTTTCCGTGGAAACCCCTATATTTTCATGCCGGACCAGCAAACTAACTTTTCACTCTCTCGCCAAAGCCGGAAATCTACTTTGCGGGTGAGCTATACCCAACAAGATATTTTTGATTGGAAAAAAGGCGATTTTATTGCACGAGAACGTAATTTGCCACAGCTTGAATATACCATATTACCATTCAAAGATCCTTTGCTTGGGTTAACGCACCACATGGAACTGCAATTTGATAACACTTCTCTTATGGAAGAAAGTTGGCATCGACAAGCAAACGCTCGCTGGACCACCGAAAAATCCATCCGCTTGGCACGTAATTTGACATTTTTACCTAGCGTGTTTTATGACCAACACGTAACTTTTGAAGACCCCAAATACCAAGATAAAGACGCCTGGGTAGGCCGCGTGGGAACCAAATTAAATATGCAAACCAATACCCTACTGGGCTCTACCGATTTTGGCTACGAATATACCCGCCGGCTTTCTACCGGTACCATTCATTTAGACCACACCTCGGCCGATCGGGGTGAAGAAGTCAACCGTCTCTACATACAAAATTATTTCCGCCCGACTTTCCAAACTTATATACGCTTGGGAGCCGGATTTAGTCTGATTAATCATGACGGCCAAGAAAAATCGTGGCAACATCTTAAACAGCGCATTGAACCTTTCTTGGCAGAAGCCGGATACACCACTCCCAACGGAGCTATACACTTATTTGTGCAAGATTTATATGACATTACGCAACATAATCAAGCCGTCATTGCACAAAGCAATTTTTCTTTCTGGGGCCAATACTTATCACTCGGTATGTCTAATTTTCAGGACCACATAGACTCTTTCTCCAAGTATCAAACTTTTTCGGACCGTTATTTCTTTACTTCTATGCTAGGATTGCATTTTCCAAATACCTCGTGGCGAATCAGTTTAGGAACAGATTTCCAATTGGAAAAAGGCAGTTTATATGCTTATAACAAACTGCTCCGTTTAACAAAAAATTTCCACGATGCTACTACCGAAATTACCGTCAGAGACCGAAATGACAATTTATCTTTTGCATTCCGTATTAATATTTTATGCGGGCAAGACAAAAATGCTCAAAAGAAAACCCAAAGCCAAGACCAATACTACTATCCGTGGCGTAGCGAGAACGACCTGCGCGATATGTAGTACAATAATTTAAAGTTAATATAAGAGGAAAACCATGACCCCGAACCTGATGTTTAAAAAGCAAGGCTGGATAGAAGTGATTTGCGGATGTATGTTTTCCGGTAAGACCGAAGAACTCATCCGCCGTGTGCGTACCGCGCTGATTGCCAAGCAAAAAGTACAGTTATTTAATTCCAAGTTAGACACCCGCTACGGCATTGGCAGTATTATCAGTCACAACCAAAATAAAGTAGACGCGTTATGTGTTAAAAATTCCGCGGAAATTTTACCGCTGATTGATAAAGACACGCAAGTAATAGCTATTGATGAAGTGAACTTTTTCGACAAAGGCATCATAGAAGTATGTGAAAAACTGGCCAATCAAGGCAAACGCGTCATCGTGGCCGGTTTGGATACCGATTACCGCGCAGAGCCCTTTGAAGTAACCGCCGCCCTGCTGGCAAAGGCCGAATTTGTCACCAAAAACCATGCGGTTTGCACCAAATGCGGCAATCCTGCCACTTTTACGCAACGCACCACGAAAGACACCAAACGTATTGTTGTGGGGACGACAGATGCCTATCAAGCTCGTTGCCGCCGCTGTTATAAAAAGCCCAAAGAAAAGAAAGTAGCGAAATAATTTTGGAATTACCCCCGCCTAACTAGCGGGGGATTTATTATAGAGGTGGATATTGACTTTCTATTTCTTGCACTTGTTGTTCTACAGAGGCACAACGGCTCTGCGAACAACGATATTTAGTGGGGCAGGAGTCTCCTCCACAGCAGCAAGAGGTATCGTTGTAAGTGACACTGGCACAACCATATTCATAATGTACCTCATTCCCCGCATAACAAACAGAATCATTACTAAATGTACTGCCTCTGCATCCTCCATAGGAATTATGACTAATGCAAAGCGAATTATCAAAGCTATCACCAATACATCCAGAATCACTCCATGTTTTAGAAGAAATACAAACGGAACTATTATTAAATTCTGATCTTTTACAACCCGTACTCGCTCTACAAACAGCCGCATTAAAAGTGGAATCACTGCAAATATCACCCCAGTTAAGAGCTTTACATGCCCCACCTTCTCCAACTTCATGATTATTTCCACTTGTATATCCGCAAAATTCTGTTTTTTCATTGTATGGCATACCCAATCCCACGCATCTCTCGGCATTTGTTCTATAACATTTACTTGTTTTTTGTCCGAAGAAACCACTCACTTCATCACACGTTGCTTTATCAATAGACTGATCTAATAAATAGCGTGAGTAACCTTCTGCTGCGTTTAGTTCTTGCCCTAGTAACAAACTATTGCATAATTTATTTGCCCGTTCATCTCCCGTCTTGGCCTCACAATGTAGTTGTCCGGCAAACATCGGACTGTCATCTAAGTAACTGGCTAAGCGCACATTGTCTAATTTACTGTTCGTAACCCGTATCACATTGGGGTCGGCGGTATTATTAGGCGTTACTAAGGCAAACGTTAAATCTGCATTATTCATCGTAACGTCTAAATTAGCCATTTCATCCGTATATGCACCATTGGTCATTTTAATGGCTTCTTCCGCATCTTTAATGGCTTTGGCTCCCGGTAACATCGTGCTCCAATGGCTCTTATCTACCGCCCCTTGATACATGGGGATAGCAATCGCAGAAAGTACTCCTATAATGAGTACGACGACTAGTAGTTCTACTAGTGTGAAGGCATGTCTGTTTTTTTGCATACGAGTCTCCTTTTTAACCTGTTCTTGGAAAATGTACGCAAAAAAACGGCTGTTACACTTGAGTCAGTCTGAGAGCCTCAATCATAACAGCCGTAGTTTGCCATCGCCTTGAGACGATGGCAAACATTCGGCACAAAACATACGGGTAATTAGTCCGTATATTTTGCGCCTAAAACGACTGTCTTTGGACTCAGACTGAACTGCCTACGGCAGTGCACCGCATTCTGCATACGGTTCCAAAAACAGAATCAAATTGTCCGTCAACTATAATGGTCGACTGTTTCTATTGTAACAAAAATCTTTACCTAGCGCAAAAAAAGACCTCTAAACAAAAAGTTTAGAGGCCTTGCGAAAGAAAAGCTTTTCTTAAAATGACCAGTGCGGCGTAAAGGAATTGCCCGGCAAATCTGCAATTAAATGCGGCGCACTGCCGTCAGAATCCATGACAAACAGTTTCCGCCGGCCGCCGTCGCGCGTGCTGGTAAAAGCAATAAAGCGTCCGTCCGGAGACCAAGTGGGGTCTTCGTTCGACCCGGCATCGGTGGTTAACCGGCGAAGCTGCGTGCCCGTCAAATCCACTAGGAAAATATCAAACGGATGATACGGCGATTCACGCCCGGCAAACACAATCCATTCTCCGGTAGGAGACCATTGCGGACTATCGGACCAGTTGAAGTTTTTGGTAAGCGGACGGGTTTGGCCGGTGGCCAGTTCCATCACATAAATTTGAGGGGTGCCGGCCCGGTTAGATACAAAGGTAATAAATTTACCGTCCGGCGAGTAAGACGGAGATCCGTCCACAGATTGTTTGTTGGTAATCTGTTTCTTTTCTCCGGTCTCCAAATTGTAAATATAGATGCTGGGGTTGGGGCCTTTGGAGCTGGTAAATACCAAGGCTTTTCCATCGGGAGATACCCCCCCGATTAAAGACAAACCGCTGCGGATAATGACTGGGGCAATTTTGCCCGCTTTCAAATCAATGGCAAAAATATCCGGATTGCGGTAACGATAAGTGGTGTAATAAATGCGGCCGTCTTTGCTCCAGCGGGGCAAGAGTGCAATGCTTTTGTCATTGGTCAATTTTTTCAAATTTTCCCCGTCATAATCTACCACATAAATTTCTTTGTTACGGGTAGAATTGTTGGAGAAAGCAATTTTGGTATCGGCAATACCGCGATGACCGGTCAGCGTTTGAATGATTTGGTCCGAAGCAATATGTGCTACGCGGCGCAAACTGCTATCCGTTCCCTTAAAAGCTTTAGCAAATACCGGAGATTGCGTAGCTACATCATAGACGTATAATTTAATGGTGTAATACGGAGCCGCATACGAAATATCGCCGCCAATTAAATAATTGGCGTGTTGCTTATTCCACCCTTTTAAAGTGTCTTTGAGTTTATTGGCGGTAAATTCCGGTCCGTCCGTAGCAATATCAAAATACCGCGCATATAAAATATCGGCCCGCAGGGTATCATATACAGTTTGGGCGGCCGGCACCGTTTCTTCACCGTGTACAATAAAAGAAGGCATGGCAATGACCGGCAGCTTTTTCCCGCCGGACGACGTAATGCCGATGTATACATCGGTTTTAGGCGCCGCAAATAAACCGCTAGCGACGCACCCCAAGATAAGGATCGTGAGTAAGCGTGTGAATAATTTTTTCATGATAGATTATTTTAATTTGGCTAGTTCTTCTTTAGCCAGACGGGCTTCGGGCGAACGCGCGAAGTCTTGCACGACGGAATTTAAATAGCGTTTCGCTTCTTCCGTCTTGCCTAAAGGAATAATGCTACGCGCATATTTTAAGCGTGCGGTAGCTGTTAATTTACTTTTTGGAAATTTTTGAAGCACGGTGGCATACGCAATGGCCGCCGGTTTGGTTTGACTTTGACCGGTGTAGGCATCCCCTAAATAAATATAGGCTTGTTCTATATTTTCGCCTTCCGGATAAGTATCAATGTAGAGTTTAAATCCGTCCACTGCTACATCGTATGCTTGTTTATTTAGCTGGGCCAATGCCTCGTTATACATTTCCGAAGGTAACAGGGCCGGCTTTTCAGCAGTATTTTCAGCAGATGTACTAGCGTTTTTTACAGCAGCATTAATGTCATCTAATTTTGTAGATAAGCTAAAGAGTTGGCCGTCTAATTGAGATAAATTCTCATTGGATACGGATAAGTTTTGATTGAGTTCCGCCATTTGGCTGGCCAGTTCAGCTTGATTGGTTTGCATGACGGCAATCGTTTCGCTAAGTTCCTTAAGCTGCAATTTGAGCGTTCCCATATCCCGCTCGCTGGCGATACAGCCGGACAACAAAAGGCCCAAACCGCCTAAACAACAGAGTTTTATATTTATGTTCATACGGTTCGGGCCCCCTTTCAAATAATTAGTTCACCGTTAAGATAGTTTCTGCACGGCGGTTTTTAGCCCAGCAAGCTTGTGTAGCTTCGTAGCAAACCGGTTTTTCTTTACCATAAGAAACAGTGGTAATGTTAGCAGCCGGAATACCCAGGCGAACGTAGTAATCTTTCACTTCGTTGGCTCTTTTTTCGCCCAACGCAATGTTGTAGGCGATGGTGCCTCTGTCGTCGCAGTTACCTTCCACAACTACATTGTAGTTGGTGCCGGCAGCCGCTTTAATGGCTTTAGCATTAGCTTCTACCACTTTGCGGGCATCGGCGGTCAAGGTAGCTTTGTCCAAGGCGAAATAAATCGTACCCAAGGCAACTTGCGCTTGTTCCACTTCGGTCACAGTGGTTTCTTCGATCACCATTTCGGTGGTGGTACCGTTAGACAAGGCTGTCATATCGGCGTTAGCATCGTCCTTGACGTTCTTTTTGCAGGCGGTTAAGCCGGCGGCCAAGGCGAGCACTAAGGTTACTTTCAACAAGTTTTTCATCTCTTATTTCTCCGTAGTACTACTGTAATTTTTTCTACCTATAAATGATAGCAGACTTTTTGCCTACGGGTCAACTTGTTTTGAAAGGTTAGATTTTTGGCGTGTATTTTGTTACAATGTACGTACAATTTGATCTGTTTTTGGAAGCGTATGCAGAATGCGCAGTACTTTGGGTTTCCCAAAGTCCTCTTCTAGTCCAAAAACAGCCGATAATAGGCACACAAAGGCGACGGCCCGCGTGTGCCGAGTGTTTGCCACGCCTTCGGGCGCGGCAAACTACGGCTGTTATGATTGTGACACTAGAAGAGGCACAAAAGTAACAGCCGTTTTTGCATACTATTTTCCAAAAACCAATAAGGAGAACATATGCAAAACAACAAACAAGGCTTCACGCTCATTGAATTATTAGTGGTCGTGCTGATTATCGGTATTTTGTCTGCCATTGCCATTCCCCAATATCAGAAAGCCGTAGAAAAAGCGAAAGGTGCCCAAGCTCAAACTTTAGTGAAATCTATTTATCAAGCCGAAGAAGTTTATTATTTAGCCAATGGGGAATATTCCACAAAATTCGAAAATTTAGATATAGATCTTCCATGGACTGGAAATGAGTGTATCAGAAGCAGACATAATGATATCCGCTCTAATAAAGAATGGTCCGTTATATTAATAGAAGATGACTCTAAAAAAGGAGTCAGTATATCAGTAGATAGACTTACAGGTCCCTATAAAGGGACAGCTTTTGAAATTTACGTTGGAAAAATGCCTGATTCACAAATTCAATCCGGCCGCTTGTCCGGTGACTTAAATTGTCATGAAATTGTAGGACAATATACAGGAGCAGCCGGTATGGGAACGGGAACCGGTGTCATACCGATTCTTCTGGAAGCTAAAACACAGGCCGGTCATTTGACCGGCCTTGAAATTCAGTCCGACAGTGCTGACATGGCAAGAAGAAGTGTTGCCATGAACGGACTGGAGGAGAAGATTGATATTGTGACGGGAGATATTAAGGAGGCGGACAAACTTTTTGAGGCTGCTTCTTTTCACGTTGTGACATGTAATCCGCCGTATATGATTGGGATGCATGGGTTGCAGAATCCGGATGAGCCCAAGGCAATCGCGCGCCATGAGATTTATTGTACGCTGGAAGATATTTTACAGCAGTCGGCGCGCCTGTTGAAACCCGGCGGAAGGCTGTATATGGTTCATCGTCCGTTTCGTCTGGTGGAAATTCTGGCGGGAATGTCAAAATACGGGATGGAGCCCAAGAGAATGCGCCTGGTTTACCCGTTTGCTGATAAAGAACCCAATATGGTTCTGATTGAAGCCTGCCGCGGCGGTAAACCGCGGATAACGGTGGAACGACCGTTGATTGTTTATACACGTCCGGGAGAGTATACCGAAGAGATTCTCCGGCTGTACGGAAAGGAAGAACAGGAATGAGCGGAATTCTGTATTTATGTGCCACCCCCATCGGAAATCTGTCCGATATAACGTTTCGCGTATTGGAGACCCTGCGTGAAGCAGATCTGATTGCTGCCGAAGATACAAGGAACAGTATCCGGCTTCTGAATCATTTTGAAATCAAAACGCCCATGACCAGTTATCATGAGCATAACAAATATGAGAAGGCAGATACGCTGATTGCTAAACTGGCGGAGGGGCAAAACATTGCCCTGATTACGGATGCCGGTACACCGGCCATTTCCGATCCGGGAGAGATTCTGGTCCGGAAGTGTCTGGAGGCGGGTATTACGGTGACCAGTCTGCCGGGAGCCTGTGCATGTATTACTGCACTTACGTTATCGGGACTTCCGACGAGGAGATTCTGTTTTGAAGGCTTTTTACCGACAGATAAAAAGGAGCGGGCGGCAATTCTGGAGCAACTCCGTGCGGAGACAAGAACCATAATCATGTACGAAGCGCCCCACCATCTGCGGGGTACGTTGAAGGAATTATATGAGAATCTGGGAGACC
>JAZNEO010000209.1:0-4191 GCA_045588685.1 Candidatus Avelusimicrobium sp.
TCTCTTAAGGAGTGAGATAACTCTTGCAAATGTACTTTACAAACAGGTTGCAAACTAATATCATAGAGAGTAGATTTTATCTTCCAGGAGGGACCGATGGCTGAACTGATTGTACTAGGATTATTGGCGATTGCCGCTGTATATGGGCTATTTTTTATCATCTTTAAGTTGATTGCTTTGTTGCGTAAAAATAAAAATAACAAAGGACCTCTCATTTGGGCCGGGGTGGCCACGGCGCTAGTAGTTATTCTGTCCGGAATAGCTATCTATCGTGTATATCAACGTGTGACAAAACCATTTCAACCGATCATACAAACCATACGTTCCCAACAACATCCCATCTATGGGCAACGTTTATACATAGACCCGCAATATGGATTTAGTATTACTACGTATGATGGTATGGTATTTAGCCATTGGATTACGCTGGGAGATATAGAAGCTCTAGCGGGTATCGATACCAATGTTTTTCTTAAACAAATACCTACACAAGAAAAAACCCTTACCAGTATTTTTCTGCTCCGCAAAGCAGTTCCCACCGATACACAACCTGATCAACTAATGGCTCAAGTACTACCTCAAATAACGAATGTTTCTTCTCCAAACGCCCAATTGCAACTATCGGGAGAACCGACATTAATTCCGCTTGGACAAGATCATACCGCTTCGTTACTAACCGGAGTAATATATACTCCCGAATTGCCCAATAATGGCCTACAGACCGCCTTGCTCATTACCGTAGAGCAGGATATTGCTTACTATGTGATAGGGTTCAGTACAGAGTCGGATAATACGTTATGGAACACGTTGCAAAGTTTACGCTTTGAATCTTAAAAACAAACGCTTTATCCAGCCCGCGCCGTGTGAAAAGGCGCGGGCTATTTTTATACCACTTGGGAAAGAATGGCCACAACACTTAGTGGTAAGGGAGCAGATTGTTGCACCGTAATAGACGGAAAATAAGTATGTGACGAAGACAACACTTGCCGTATCTCTTTACTTTCAAGTAGGGCGGGCGTGTTATAATGAGAAGAGGCTGAATAAATTAATTCATCTAACTTCCCACCTGTTATTCCCATTTCTCCCCCTCGGCTGTCTAGCACTTTTAACATCACTTGCACCAGGCGGCGTTTACGGTCTTGAGAAGTGCCGTCCGTCCATTCCATAGCAACCGGTAACGTCTGCAACTGAGCTTGATAAGCAAGGCCCACATGTAAAGTCGATACCGCTTTAGGCAGAGTGAGCACTCCATTTTGTACAGTTAGTCCCGTCAGCGGGCTACCATCTGCCAAAGCAGATACCGTCATTCCATCTAAGTGACTCAAACCAGATATCGTCGAAAACGGCTGCAAATCTTTCTTAGACAAACTGCAATCCAAAAATATTTGTTCTTCCGGATTCTTACTCGTCAAGCGCGGCAATAAACGCTCCACATAATATTTGCCGTTACGTTGCACTACAAACCAAGTGGCATCATATCCTTTAGCAGGAATGGTACAGACACTGACAAAGCAACCCTGCGTTTGGTGTTGCGTCCACGCAAATACATTTTCTTCAGCTAAATAAGTTAACGATAATAACGCCCCATCGTCTAATATACACCAAACTAAATTATCCGGCTCCTGTTGGTAGCTCATCTCGGCAATTTCTCGGTTGAAAAATAAATGTTTCGCACGCAAGGTCAAATCACGCCCCGTGTAAGAATCACTACTATACTCGTAGTAAAAGTCACGCAAAATGCCGCCACGAGCTTGTACATACAAGGTACGATTGCCCACTACTACAGGTGCCACCGAACTAGCCCCACGTTCTCCTTCCTGTGCTACCTCTATATTGTAAGGGGTCAAGGCACTGTTACTGCCCACGCTCCACTCACTACCGGCAGTAAACACGAGCAATTTTCCTCCCACTACTACGGAATTAATTGTATTGAGTTTATTGCTGGACAAAGTGATACTAATTGCATCGGAGTCTATTAAGGTACGGTTATAACCGAAATCGGTATATTCTCCCGTCTTAGAAAACCAAATGCTTTGTGGTTCGCGTTTCGTACCCGCCAGCCCCAAACGGTCTTGATAAAAAAACACGCACCCGGGGAATCCGGCATCTTGACTAAACGCCCCTTCCGCCCAATCATAGGTCCACCCATTATCTCCTAAAGGACGTTGTATACTTACCTGCATCCTGCGAGCGTCGACGTAATGAAGCAGTTTTACAATGCCTTCCTGATCGAAAGCTTCCGCCTGCAACACATACCCCATTTCGCCGGTAATTCCCAAACAACGTATCCGCAAGTAATGCATTTTAGCCGACGGAGCTAAATTACCTACCATACTAATATTATCTTCGTCCTCTGCCTTCGTAAAATGTTTGACTTTCTCCCATGTTACTTGATCTTCCGAAGATTCCAACACAATTTCTCCGTGCCAAGTACCCGTTGTGCGCAGGCCCCAATCGCCCCCTGTTTGAATGACATTGGACGTGCCCGAATATCCCAGTGTGCCTGTTTCATAAGAGCTCTCCACTCGGTGATGTAAGGCCCACAACGCCCCTTCATGTCCCGGCCGAAAGACATCAAAATTGGCATCTAAATACAATTTTGTTTCTCCGGAGCTAACAACTTCTCCGGCATTTTGCCCGCCGCTCATCCGTTGAGTCACAACCAATTCGGGATCGGAAAGTAAACTGGAATAATAATAAATGGTCAGTTCCGAGCCGTTATAATTTCCTCCGGTAGCTTGTGGAGATTCAATACGCAAGACCCCTCCTTGATTGTAGGCTACACAACCGGTGGAGCTGTAACGGGCATTAAAATATTGCACCACGTCCGCCACATTAAATCCATATCCGTTGGGATCATAAAAATGGTCTCCCCTCCAATAAGCCTGAATAAAATAGTTGGGATAACTGACAGGCAAAAAAGATAAGGTAGCCTTCACGCCGGAGGATACCACTGTGTCACTGACACTTACAACATGCATTTTTTTACTTGTGTCCGTATTAGCTAACATAAACGGACCATCTACTACAGCTAGTTCCTGCAATGCAAAATAACCCGTATTTAGTTTAATTAACTTGCGCGGAGAATACGACGAGTGTGTTAAATATAATTCCTGTCCATACTGAACATAATGAATGTGAGACAGCTCCGATTCCAGATACGGAGCACTCACTTCAAATATGTTGCCGTCCTGTAGTAAGGTGCCCGCTTGGGTATGAATTCGAATATATTGATGCCCCACTTCTAATACGTAGGCCTCGTCTTCACTCAGTACAAACGGAATCAGACGACACTTGCGATTATCATACTTAGTATTTTGCACGTATGCTGTACCGGGTCGGTTAGAGGCTCCGCCTTGCGGATGTATCAAAAAATTACAAGCCTTTTTTAACCAACTGGGATATAAGGGAGAATCTACCCGTGTATATAAATGCGGACTTACCTCTCCGCCCAGAAAATTAGACTGTATGCTGTGTATAGCCATATTAACGATGCTCCACAAAAACGCTACTGGCGCGGTGAATATCCCAATTTTCAGTCATATTACTACGACGGGCCTCGTCCAAGGCTAGGGTGTATTTTTGCAAAATGCGCTGTGCTAATGCTGCGTCTGCACTAAGGGCCATCGCCAAATCAGCCGCCAGTGCCAAGGAAAAGGCCTTCACGAAGGCCGGATCGAACAAAGATGAATCTTGCACATTACGTGTATATTCTGCTTTCGCTTTGGAAACCGCACAGCCGATCACCCGAGCCTGTATATCCTGGCGATAAAACTCCTCAAACCCTTGCGCCTCTTTATTCTGTCCGCTTCCAAACACCTTACGCAAAAACAAACAATCGGCCGGATAGGCATACACATAAGGCCAACGAGCATCAAAATCGGTGTCCAACAAGGCCAAATCTGCCACCCCGCGAGCAAAGGCCCAATGATGTGTTCGGAGCACTTCTTGCTTAACCGGTTCATAAAATAAGCGGCATCTTCTGGCCCGTTCATCATCTTGATCTAAAGAAGCAATTGGTTCTTGTCCCAGTTGCGCTAACGCCATATTACATATGTCAATTTTAGATATCATTTTTAGCTCCAATTTTAATTTATATTAAAATTTAAGTATTTTTATAAAATTAATTTTCGATACTAATTTTAGAAATTATTATTATTTAATAACTTTTAAAATAATATATATTATTTT
>JAZNEO010000210.1:0-2110 GCA_045588685.1 Candidatus Avelusimicrobium sp.
CTCTACCGTTTTTGCTTTAGCACCGGACCGAAATAGTGCTGATGATTTAGCAGGGAAAATATACAAAAAGGGACGAAAAGTATTTGTGGTACATTTCGGAGGGACTAAGGATGAAAATAACTGAAATTCGGATACACTTGATGGGTGAAGAAAGATTGAAAGCTTTCGCTAGTGTAACTTTTGATGACTGTTTCGTTGTGCGCAACATGAAAGTGGTATCCGGTGCAAAAGGCGTATTTTTATGCATGCCATCGCGTAAATTACCCGATGGAACACACAAAGATATGGTGCACCCAATCCATCAAGAGTTTCGGCAGTATCTAGAAGAGAACGTATTAAAAGCCTATGCTGACGAGTTGGCCAAACATCCGGCCTCCGAGAATTTACAAGCAGCCCCGCAGCAAGAGGCAGAATAGTAAGAGTTTTAATTCCGGATGGTGAAATGGTATCACTACTGGTTTTGGTCCAGTCATTCTAGGTTCGAGTCCTAGTCCGGAAACCATATAGGGAACAGAAATGTTCCCTATTTTTTGTCTCTGTACAATCCTTTTATCGTCCTCTTTCATCTCCGTATACTTAGGACTAAAGACCTACTCCCATCTAGAGCTAAAGACTCTTGCTCTTTTTATCACAACCTTCTTATAATATACTCATCACACAGGAGGAAGTCATGCATTTTGCTACCAAAACCATCGCCCTTACACTCGTCGTCGCCTTGCTGGGCCAAACCAGTTTATACGCACAGATTCAAGGCCCCGTTATTTCTTTGGAAGCCGTACAAGAACAGGCCAAAAAAAGTTCTCTTTCTTTAAGAGAAAAGGGATTAATCATAGGCGGAGTTACTACCTCCGTTGCTTTACTGGTTTCCGTACAACGCCTCGTGCGATATAAGATCACTTTGAAAAATCAAAATGCTATAATTAATGCCCTCCAGACAGTAACAGCTCAAGCGGGAAATGCCGGTGCCGAAGCCCGAATCGCCGCTGCCGAAGCCAAGGCCGCTGAGGCACAAGCCGCCGCCGCAGAAACCCAAAGGTCTCTTACCGCAGCTGAAAGAGCTGTAAAATCCTTCAAGCGCCAGCGTGAATATTACCAATACCTTCTCCAACTAAGAGAAAAAGATTTAAAAGAAGCCAATGCACTGTTAGCTAAACGAAACACCGCCGCTCAACAATACCTTGCCGGAAGTGTATCACTGAGCGAAAGAGAATCAAAATTTATAGAAAAATGCACAGATTTATTATTAGAAACCTCTCCTAAAGAGCAAGCCATCTATAAAGACGCTATTTTTAGCGACCGAGTATTTACGCGTATGTCCCCGACGGAACAAGCCCGCTTCCGCAGTAGTTTTGACGAGATAGTTCGTGCTGTACGCGCACATCAACCGTTAGGAGTAGAAACCTATCAAACGTTAGGGCGGATGATTTTATTAGATCACAATATCCCTACCACACAACGTTTCCTGCGCGGAATTGGAGAAGCAATGGTTCAAAAAAGTTCCAAAGCCGCATTGCCCATTGCTTTACTAGTGTTTATTATGATGTCTACGCAAACAACCCGCGCACAACAGCACGATGCAGAACAAGCCAACCGTATTTTAAATGACGTTAATTTCTTGATAAATGCCAACTTGGAACAACTGCAGCAAATGCAAGAAAATCCGAAAGCATTGCAAGCGGCCATCACGGCGGCCAGTGCCTTACAAACTTTGGATGACGCTTCCGAAGAAACACTCCCCCTCATTAAAGAGGAGCTTGCCCGTCAGCGCATTCACGCCGCTTTACAGGTACAACAAAAGCTGGCGCGTTAAACTGATATAAAATCATTTACCCCGCTTTCAAAGCGGGGTATTTTTATGTTTTAACACGAGGGCCAAAAGGCCTAGTACGCTTTAGGTCTAAAGACTCTTGCGAGTTATACAACATCTTTCTACAATATAGGTATCTTAAATCCAAGAGGTGTATATGCGTAAACTAGCTAAAGTAGTAGCTCTTATCGTAACCGTCGGTTTACTCAGCCAGCCGATGGCTTTCGCCCAAACCGATCGGCCCGTTTCTTTGGCCGAAGTACAGGAACAAGCTAAGAAAGATGCTTCCTTTTTACGGGAACA
>JAZNEO010000211.1:0-2633 GCA_045588685.1 Candidatus Avelusimicrobium sp.
GACCACCGGGTGCGGGAAGACGTGGGCTGGGGGGAATTTCAAGAGTTGATAGCATCTTTTAATAAGATGACGGCCGATTTAAAAGATTATCAGGCCTTGCAACTTAAAAATCAAGTTAGCGAAATGAAAGAGCAAGTGTTCCGTGCCGTGGCGCATGATTTACGCGCACCGCTGGTTGGATTGCAAGGGTATATTTATTTGCTTTCCAGCGGTCAGGTGAGTGAGCAGGAACAGCAGGAATATCTCTCCCGCATGATGGAGGCGGCGCAAAACTTATCTTCCCTACTGGAAGATGTGTTGGCTGTTTCGCGGGTGGAAGCCGGAGTGGCTTTGCCTCAGCGGCAGACGATAGAACTGGAACCTTTATTGCAAAGTGTGCTGCACGCGCAGTTGCCCTCGGCCCAAAACAAGAACTTGGACGTAAGTTGCGAGGTACCCGCCGCTCTTACGGTCTATGCAGACCCCAAATTGTTGCGGCGCATTATTAGCAATTTATTGTCTAACGCCATTAAATTTACCGAGCGCGGTTTTATCAAAATAAAAGCTTGGCAAGAGGCCAACAACGTCTATATTTCATTGCAGGATAGCGGGATCGGAATGACGGAAGAACAATGTCAAACAATTTTTGACAAATTCCGCCAAGTAAATGCCCGCACCGAGGGGTATGGACTGGGACTGTTTATCAGCCGCCAGCTGGCTCAAGCCCATGGGGGAGATTTGACAGTTCACTCGGTATTAAACCAAGGAAGCACCTTTACGCTACGCTTGCCGCAGGAGGGAAAATGATTGTTTTTTGGCGATTATTATTAGCTTATTATTTATGTACGGTATTGTTTTATAACCGTCGTTTCTTTGCCTGGCGGGGGAAAAATCCCATTTGTGCCTATTTGTTGCAGGGGATTATATTTGGTGCAATGGCCGCTTTTCTGTGCGCTCCGTATTTGGAAATGGATTGGCGCTTGGCGGAAAATTGGCTTTTGCCCGGCTGGAGCGCAGTAGTTATATTAACCGGCGTATATGTAGTTATTAACCGTTTGTTGGTGCGCCGTGCCGAGCAAACGAAAGGATATACGGGGATATTCGTGATGCATGAAGTGGCGATGTGGGCCGCTGTTTTGGCGTGCTCTCCTTCGCTTACGCTCTATTATACCGGTAACTGGATGTCGGAACCAATGACGGTATCTTGTGTGGCACTGCTCATAGTGACCAAGGTATTTAGTGTCTTTATTTACCGCATGGAACAGGATTTATATGGGCGTGAATTCCCTACGCTAGACGAAAGTTTTGTTACCATGTTGATGCGAATGATTTTCTTTTTAATGGCTTTGTTGCCGGGGTGGCGGTGGCTGGTGTGGATGCTTATTTGGGGATGGGCCTGTTGGGTGGCGCGCAAAAACCGCTTAATGGATTTGTCTAATTTTGCATTTTATTTTAGCGTATTTGGTACGGTGGCGGCAGGATTTTTGGTGCGCTATAGTTGGTATTGGTAAGTTATGACCCCGATTGAAAAGATTAAATTTGCTTGCTTAGATACTGAAACCACCGGTTTATGTGCCGCGGCCGGAGGCAAAATTTGCGAGATTGCCGTATCGGTCAGCCAAAACGGTCAGAAATTGGAAGAATTTTCTACCTTGCTTAATCCACAAATGCCTATGCATCCGGACGTGATTGCTATTCACGGCATTACCAATGAAATGGTCGCTACAGCCCCGGTGTTTGCCGATATCGTTCCGCAATTGCTGGGTCTGTTAGACGGCTGTGTTTTGGTGGCGCATAATGCAGATTTTGATTTGGGATTTTTGCGCCAAGAAATGCAATCCTGTGGCTTGCGTTTGCCGGAATATCCGGTACTGGATACCTTGAAATTAGCGCGCAAAAACGGGAAATTTGAGCGCAATAAACTGGGGGTTATTGCCCAAACATTGGGTATTTCTGCCGACGGAGCACACCGTGCCATGGCCGATGTGCGCATGACGGAAAAGATTTTGTATTGTTTTTTGCAAGATTTTATGAAAGAGGGCGTGAGAACTTGGGAGGAACTAGCCTCGTATCAGTTTAAGCGTCATGAAAACGTGGTGCTTGGGACCACCGTCTTTTCGCCTGTGAAATAACTTTTCTATAATATAAGAAAGCAGTTTGAAAAAGGAGATATGTATGAAGAAAGTAGTTTTGATTATTCGTGATGGATGGGGGAATGCTAAAGCAGGCAAGTACAATGCTGTTAGCCATGCCAATACCCCCAATATGGATAAATATTTAGCCCAGTGGCCGCATACGGAAATTGAGGCCTCCGGCGAACAAGTAGGATTGCCGGCGGGGTATATGGGATCTTCGGAAGTAGGACATTTGAATATGGGTGCGGGGCGTATTGTAGTGCAGGAACTCAAACGCTTAAAAGATACCATTGAAGACGGCTCTCTTTTTAAGTCTGCTCCGTTTACCGCCGCGATTGATAATTGCTTGAAAAATAATAAGGCATTACACTTAATGGGCCTAGTACAAGATGAAGGCGTGCACGCCCACCAAGACCATTTATTTGCCATTATTAAATATGCCGCCGAGAAAGGTATTAAACAAATTTGGGTACATTTCTTTTCAGACGGCCGTGATACGCCGCCGAAATCTTCGGTAGG
>JAZNEO010000212.1:0-5287 GCA_045588685.1 Candidatus Avelusimicrobium sp.
CAACGACTAATAATTCTATCAACGTAAACCCTTTTAATCGGGCTGATTTTCGTATTTTCATAAACACCTCTTTTTATCTTTCAATTTCAATAAACGCCTCACTAGGGGCGTTATACGCAAATTATGCAAAAAAAAAAAACGTTGTCAAGTATTTTTTTATTCACCGACGAGAAAACGACCAAAAATAAACAAACACCTACAAAATTGTTCTCGTCAAAATTAATTCCTCAAGTGTAGCTTTCCAAATAAGTATGCAATCCTTCCGCACGTGCTTGCTTCACACCGTCGGCATACAAGGCTTCCGCCTCTTCCACACGCCCCAACGCATACAGTACCTGTGCTAAGGAAAGTTTGGTCAAAATTTGCCCACGCATTTCATCGGAATTGGCAAAGAGGTCGCGCGCGGCCTCTAAATCTGCCAACGCTTGCGGTAATTTGTTGCGGCGTTTTAAAATATCGGCTCGCCCCCACTTTACAAAGCCCAAATCCACTTTGTCGCCAATGCCGCTATAGAGTTTATCAGCCATGTTATAGTGGCGCAAAGCTTCGTCGTATTTTCCTTGTTGGCGCAGTCCGTTAGCCATTCCGCAGTTGGTATAGGCTTTGCCAAATAAATCTTCTGTCTTATTAAAAATTTTCTCTGCTAATTTGTAGTATTTTACGCAATCATCAATTTTGCCGGCAATGCGGCTAATACCGGCCAGTCCGCAATAGCCATAAGCCAAGTTAATGGAATCGCCGCATTTTTTGGCATATTTAATGGACTGTTGGAACTGGGCAATTCCTTCCGCTAACATTCCTTTTAGACGGTACACGCCGCCCTTGGCCCAGCAAATAAAGCTCATACCGGCTATGTCTTTTTGTTGTGTGTACGCAGCCAGCACCGCATCTAATAATTCCAGGGCTTCATCTAATTTACCCCACGCACGCAAAGCCATGGCACTTTCTTGCATAGCGCGAATCATATATTCATCATATTCCAACTCTTTGGCCATTTCCAATGCTTCTTCGGCCAGTTCATAGGCCGCCGCCGCTACGCCCAGTGTGCGATAACAGGCCGCCATAGCCAGTAAAATATCCATCCGCTCTTCGGCCTGCATAGAAAGTTTTAATGCTTTGGCATACGTTAACAAAGCCGGTTGAAAAGATCCCAATAAGCGTTGCGCTTCTCCTTGCAAAAAAAGCAGTGAAGCATTCAAATTTTTCTTCCCTTTCAAGGTTTCCAACACTTTAGAAGGGGTGCTATCCAACCAATTTTGCAACTGTTCCATATTTATTTTTGCGGGCATAAAAACTCCTAATTAGATGTGCAGATATTTCTTGATTTCCGCTAACGTAGCCGGCAAATCATACGGCTTTCCGATAAAATAATCCGCCCCCGCTTCTTGGGCGCGGGTACGACTTTCCGCATCGGTTAATGTAGACATAATAACTATCGGAATACGCCACGTAGCATTATCGGTTTTGAGCATTTTGCACACTTCAAAACCACTTAATTTAGGAAGCATCAAATCCAGTAAAATCAAATCCGGTTTTTCACGTTTGGCGGCGGCAACTCCTTGCACTCCGTCAGCGGCCCATACTACTTGCACTTCATTTAATTTCAAAGCCCCTATCAAAGCACCCGCCAAAGTTTTGGAATCTTCAATCAGTACCACTTTTTTCATGACAACAACTCCGCTTTATCTTTGTACATTTGTCCCAGTTTTACATACTCACGTGCATTTTGCAAAATACTGTTCATTTCGTCTTCTGTCAATTCACGAATCACTTTGGCCGGCACTCCCATCACTAAAGAACCTGCGGGTATATTCTTTCCGGCCGTCACTACCGCTCCGGCACCGATTAAACAATTGGCACCGATTTCACTTTCCAATACTACCGCATTCATCCCAATTAAGCAATTATCCCCGATTTTACTGCCGTGAATAATAGCCCCATGGCCTACGGTGACTCCTTTGCCTATTTGAGCGGGGCAATTATAATTGACGTGCACGCAAGCATTATCTTGGATATTGCTATTGTCTCCAATCGTAATTTGGGCAATATCCCCCCTTAATACCGCACAGGGCCATACAGAAACATTTTCCCCCAAGGTAACCTCACCGCTAAGCACCGCCGTCGGATGAATGAAAGCACTCGGAGCAGTTTTAGGTACTAATTCGTCAATTCTTTCCTTCATATTCCACCGCCTTTTTGAGTTTTTTGGACCGTCGGGGCGTCTCCGAAAGTTGCAACCCCCAATAAATAAAAATACTCACGATACCCGGAATAATGTAGTACACCACACGGTAAATTAGCGTCGCCATCAAAGCCGCTTCCCAATCAATGCCCATTTGGGCAAATACAGCGGTCATTGCCAACTCCATGGCACCCAACCCACCTGGCAAAATAGGGATTAATGTTGTTACCATACCGATGGCAAAGCCGGCAATTAACACCCCCGCAGATATGTGTACTCCCACCGCACGGAAAGCAAAATACAACACTAAGATAGTAAATAACCAATCCGCGCATACATAAACAATAGCACCGGTCAATTTATTTTTCTTTTTGTGGATTAAATCAATTCCTTCATCTAATTGGTCCACAAAATCATCATATTTCCCTTTAGGAATGAGTGCCCGAAACACGTGATATAACACTTTGTTGAGCAAGCGGAAAATTTTGCGTACCCATTTAGAACGCCATTCATTGTTAAACAGGAAGGCGGTGATAAGCACACACACCGCACACATCAGAATAATTAATGAGAAGTTTTTCACAATCTGCAAAGTAGTTGCAGACGAATTAAAGAACATTAATACCGAGCCTTGCAAAATGATAATAGCCAGCACAAAATACAACAGTACGGTAATGACAATACTGGCCGTTACACACATGCCAAACGGCACACGCCGCCGATTAAGTAAATGGGCGCGCAACGCAAAACCGCTCACTCCTAAAGAAGAAACGACATAATTTACCGTGGTGGATACCAAGGCAATTCCAATAGCCGCCCCCTTGTTAATGCGGCGGCCCATAATACGCAATACCTCATAGAGGCTCATTCCCATAGAGATATAAATCAAAGCCGAGGAAAGCAAACTTAAAAACAAATACTTTGTTTTGACTTCCTGCCAAATTTTAAGCATGCTATCTTTGCCTTGGTAGATTAACCAAGCCACCATTCCTACCGATAGCAATGCACCCAACATATATAACAAAACTTTTGTTTTCTTTTTCATATATTCACACCGCTTACACGGACAAAACAACTTATAAAAAATTATATAATTTATTAAACCAATTTGACAGTCATCTTCTCTATATTTTAAGGATCGCTATGAAAAGTATTAAAGTCACGGGAGCCAAAGGGCACAATTTAAAAAACATTTCCGTAGAAATACCCAAAGACAAAATGGTAGTCATTACCGGTTTGTCCGGAAGCGGTAAGAGCTCTCTTGCCTTTGATACAATCTATGCGGAAGGACAACGCAAATACGTCGAAAGCATGTCTGCTTATGCCCGTCAGTTTTTGGACTTAATGGAAAAACCGGATGTGGAGCATATTTCCGGCTTATCTCCGGCTATTTCCATTGAACAACGAAATCCTTCTAAAAATCCGCGCTCCACGGTATCTACAGTTACAGAAATTTATGACTATTTACGTCTGCTCTTTGCCCGCGTAGGGAAACGGCATTGTCCGCAATGCGGCCGGCCGGTGGAAACTTGGTCCGTGCAAGGCATTACCGCTGATATTTTGAAAAAATTTGACGGAAAAAATGTGTATCTCTTTGCTCCCATTGTCCGAGGACGGGCCGGCACTTATGAAGAGTTGTTTGGCAAGCTCAAAAAAGAAGGATTTGTCAAAGTGCGTGTTAACGGCATTATTTGTTCTTTAGATACACCGCCCGTGTTGGAACGCTATAAAAAACACACTATTGAACTACTTGCCGACGAAATTTATGTGGAAGAATTTGAACGGGAACGATTGGTAGAGTCGGTAGAATTAGCACTGAAATATGCCAAAGGGTTAGTAACGGTGCAAGAAACCGAAGGCAAAAAACCGGTAGAATTTACCTATAGTGAAAGTAATGCTTGTGCGCACTGCGGCATTGGATTTTCCGAGTTAGAGCCTCGTTTATTTTCCTTCAACTCCCCCTACGGTGCCTGCCCGGAATGTAATGGTTTGGGCATTAAAATACAAATTGCGGAAGATTTGGTAGTTCCCGACACTTCCTTATCCATCAATGAAGGGGCCATCGCCGCGTGGGACAATCCGGTCACCACCCGCACACACCGTTGGAAAACCGCTTGGGGAAATTATTACTATGACATTCTAAAGCAAGTGTGTCGCCGGCAACACATCAATATGAACACCCCTTGGAACAAATTGCCCAAAAGCCAGCGGGATTTGCTGCTCTATGGAACGGGGGATGCTCATTACACGTCCATTATATCCGGCTCTGATCAGCACTTTGAAGGCGTCATTACCAATTTACTCCGCCGGCATGATGAAAGCGAAAGTGAATTTGTTAAAGAGGAAGTATATAACCGGTTTATGCGCGAAGTGGAATGCCCGTCTTGTCACGGAAAACGCTTAAAACAGGAAGCTTTATCTGTCTATATCGGCGGAAAAAACATTGCGCAAATTTGCGCGTTGCAAGTCTCCGATGCAAAGGCTTTTTTTGACACTTTAACTCTCACCGAAAAAGAATTAACAATCGCTAAAGATGTACTCAAGGAAATCCGCGCACGATTGGAATTTTTAAATAGTGTGGGACTTTCTTACTTGACACTCGAACGCAAGAGCCAAACCTTGTCCGGCGGAGAAGCACAGCGTATCCATTTGGCCACGCAAATCGGTTCGGGCTTAACCGGAGTGTTGTATGTGCTCGATGAGCCCACCATTGGCTTGCACTCGCGCGACAATGACCGTTTAATTGCCACGCTCAAAGAACTGCGCGATTTGGACAATACACTGCTTGTCGTAGAACATGATAAAGACACCATTTTAGCTTCGGACTGGGTAGTGGAATTAGGTCCTGCGGCAGGAGAAAACGGCGGACAAATTGTCTGCCAAGGCCCCACCAAAGAATTTCTGAAAGACAAAAATTCGCTTACCGCCTCTTATTTAAACGGACGCCGGTGCATTTTGCCGCGGCAAGAATTACGCAAAGGTAACGGTAAATATATCACCATCCAAGGTGCGCGCCAATTTAACCTTAAGAATATAGATGTCAAAATTCCACTAGGCAAATTTGTATGCGTGACTGGAGTGTCAGGCAGTGGCAAAAGTACGCTG
>JAZNEO010000213.1:0-4636 GCA_045588685.1 Candidatus Avelusimicrobium sp.
TTAAAATTACCGAGTATTTGAAGTAGCCGCCAAGCGGCCCAAGGAGTAGTCACATGGATTACAAAAAATTATATTCTCAAACAGCCACCAGTATCAAGGCATCGGCCATTCGCGAGCTATTAAAAGTGATTGCCCGTCCGGAAATTATTTCTTTTGCCGGCGGTTTGCCTGATCCGACGTTGTTCCCCAGCGAAGAAGTGGCCCGCATTATGAAACAAGTGGTGGATGAGCATCCGAAAGAATCTTTGCAATATGGCACCACGGAAGGACAAAAAATTTTGAAGGATGAGCTGATTGTTTTGTTAAAAGATACGGAAAACATTGAGGCCAAACAGGAGCAGTTGCTAGTGGTGTCTGCTTCTCAGCAGGGCCTGGATATGTGCGCTCGTATTTTCTTAAACAGAGGGGATGCTATTATTACTGCCTCTCCTACCTATTTAGGCGCCTTGCAAGCGTTCCAAGCATCCGGTGCGGATGTTTATGGGGCCGATAGTGATGAGTATGGAGTCACCGTAGCCGGTGTTGAAAAGCGTCTCAAAGAACTCAAGGAACTTGGCAAGCCGTGTAAGTTTGTTTATTTGGTGCCTGATTTTCAAAATCCGACCGGCACTACCATTCCGCAAGAGCGGCGCAAAGAAATTTTGGCTTTGGTAGAAAAATACGGCACGATTATTGTTGAGGATTCTCCATATCGCCAAGTACGTTTTGAAGGCGTGGCGCCGGATACCTTTTACAAATTGGATCAAGGCCGCGGCAATGTGATTACTTTATTCACGTTTTCCAAGGTGTTCGTTCCCGGTTTCCGTTTGGGATATGTTTTGGGCCCGGCGGAAGTCATCCAACGCTTTGTCATTTTAAAGCAAGCCATGGACTTGTGTACGTCTCCCATTTTGCAATTAGCCACCGCGGCATATTTGAAGGAAGGCTGCTTAAAACGTCATATTGCTGAGGTAGTGGAAGCGTATGGGAAAAAGCGTGATTATATGCTTAAACTACTCGAAGAGCATATGCCCAAAGGGGTCAAATGGACGCGCCCGGAGGGGGGATTGTTCTTATGGCTGACGGTGCCGGAGCAAATTGACACGCAGGCCATGCTGAAAATTGCGTTGGAAAAGCAACACGTGGCCTATGTGGCCGGGGTAGATTTTTATCCACCTAAAGATGCACGCCGCAACGATATGCGTTTGAATTTTTCTTATTCTACGTTTGAGCAAATGCAAGAAGGCATCAAACGCTTAGCTGCCACGATTAAACATTGTCTGTAAAAAATATATCAGAGAATAAAACGCCCTGTGAGATTTCTCGCAGGGCGTTTTGCTATTAACTCATAAATTTTTAATTAAAATATTTTTCATAGGTTTTTTCCAACTGCTCACATTGCGTAGCAGCACATCTAGGGGCGGAGCCACAACTTCCACAACAGCAAGAGGTATCTTGATAATTCCCTTCTGAGCATGACCCCCAGGATCCTCCATGTCGTCCATAACAAATCGCTCCGTTTTTAAAGGTGGAGGCGCCACATATCCGCCAGCTATTTCCAGTAGAATTATTTGTAACACATACCCCCCCGTCATAAGTGGAGTTACGTCCACAATATGCTTCTTCTCCATTACAGATTACTATTCCTTGAATATTTCCTTGGCAAGAACTAGTTCCACTCCCCGAAGAAGACAGACATATACCTCCGGGCTTGATACTTACATTGCAAGCGCTTTTAGTAGCTATACACACTTGTTCATTCTCTATTATAATTCCACTGGTAGCATTCTGATATCCACACATTTCATCATTTATCACATTACCACCGACGGCCTGACATTTTTCATCTTGTGTTTTATAACATTTTGTTTTGCTAGTGGACCATTTACGATTCACTTCATCACACGTGGCTTTATCAATGTCTTGATCTAAAAGGTATCCGTTGTATCCGTCAGCAGAGGTTAATTCTTGCCCCATTAAGAGTTTATCACATAGTCTTTCTGCGCGCTCATCTCCGGTCTTAGCTTCACAATGCAGTTGTCCGGCAAACATAGGACTATCATCTAAATAACTAGCTAACCTTACATTGGGGAGCTTGGCGCTTGTAGCTCTGATGGCGTTGGGATCAGAGGTGTTATTGGGAGTGCTCAGCGTGTAGGTAATATCACTATTTTCCATTGAGACATCTAAATTAGTCATTTCACTGGTATATTCCCCATTAGCCATTTTAAAGGCTTCTTCCGCATTCTTAATGGCTTTCGTAGCAGGTAGTAATGTGCTGAAATGACTTTTGTCCACTGCCCCTTGGTACATCGGGATAGCAATAGCGCTTAATACGCCGATAATTAAAACAACTACTAATAACTCAATTAAGGTAAAACCTCTACTCATATAGTCCTCTTTTGTTTCGGGCACGGTAGAGGAGCAATAAAAACGGCCATCATACCGAGCCTCCAAGAAGCTGCTCAAAATATAATAGCCGTGGTTCGTCGCCAATGCGACAAACACTCGGCACAAAACAAACGGGTAATTAGTCCGCTTATTTTGTGCCTAAAACGACTATATCTGACTTCTTGGAAAGCCACTATGGGCTAGCCCGTACTTTACGCACGGATCAAATACAGTTCAAATTGTAAATGACTGAGAAGAAAATCCTCCTTCTAAAAATATATGTTTATTGTAAAAAAATGAATAACTTGTGTCAAGCTATGAAAAAGCATAACGGCGATGTAGATTAGGAATAAAAAATTATTTTTCCATTTTGTCTTTTTCTGGCAACACAAAATTCTTGACTACTTCGGTGAAAAAGCGTACTTGCTCTTGATAATCTTCTTCGGAAATATATTCATCGGCGGCGTGTGCAGACGGAGCGTCCGGCTGAGTGGGGAGCGTAGGCCCCAAGCCGTAGGTAATCACACCGAGCCGTCGCAGATATTCGCTATCGCCGGAAGCTGGGCTCATCGCGGCCGTTGCCGCGGCATTGGGCCATAACTCAGCGGCGGCTTGATCAATGGCTCTAAACAAATCATCTTCGCCGGTCATTGGCTTAGGAAAAGGGAGCTGAGGGCGTTCTACTATTTCAATAGAAATGCTTTCGTTTCTGCCTAGAAAAGTTTTCAAGTCTTCTATAAATTTTTCCGGATCAGTATCGGGTAGCAGGCGTACATTGATGATAGCCGAAACTTCCGCGGCCGAAGCACCAGTGTCCGTTCCGGAGGAAACCGAAGTGGGGGTTAGTGTATCTTTTAATTGCGAGCGGAAGAAAGGATCCTGTGCCATCATTTCGGCGGCCATCTGCTGTTCCTGCGGGGTACCGTACAGTAGCAACTGAATAGTGGTTTGGGCGTCTTCATCCTGTAAAGGAGCAATACGGCGGAAAAATTCCCGCGCCGTAGGGGTTAAACGGGCCGGCGGATCAAATGTATTTAATTTAGCCAATATCTCTGAGAGGTGGTACACAGCATTTTGTTGTACCGGTAAAGAAGAGTGAAGTGCCTGCCCTTGAGCCGTAATTTTTAAGTCCATGTACATCTTGGTGCCCGCCTCGGCAAAAATCAGAGGCGAATTGGTGGGAGTGTTTTTAATAATACTGCCGCCTTCATTTAAAGCATAACCAGGGGCAATGTTAGCCCATTGGGTTTCGCCTAACCATTTTAAGCCCGTATCACTGCCGATTTCTTCTCCGGAAGTGGCCAGAAAAATCACATCCCGTTTGAGCGGAAGGCCGCTTTCCTTAAGCGCAGTAAATAGAGCCATATGCATGGCGGTATAATTTTTAGCGTCGGTTGCGCCCAGTCCATGAATTTTTCCATCTATAAGAGTCGCTTTATAAGGAGGGAAATCCCAATGGTCTGTCGCGGGTGCGGTGTCCAAGTGGGAAATGAGCAAAAGGGGTTTAGCTTCGGGATCAGTACCTTTGAGTCGGGCCAATAAATTGGCCTTCCCTTTACTCGGAGACAATAAATCCCAATCAATGTGATGTTTGTTGAGCTGTTTGTATAAGTAGCGGGCTGCTTGCGTTTCTTGCGGGTCCGGTTGAGAGGTATCTATACTGAGCAAAGCAATCAAATGCTGTTTAGCTTGTTCATAAATAGCCTGGGAGTCCAGTTCTTGCGCTACAGCTCCTGAAATCGCGAATGCTAAAAAAGTCAGAATAAGTATTGATTTTTTCATAACAAGGGAAATATGAGCTTATCTCCGGGTTTGAGTTGATGGAGCCGGGCCGTTCCGGCGGGAGTTTCCAATACATACTGTGCATCGGCACTTACTACGGGAATGTCCGCTGTCGGCGTGTACGTATAAGTATGAGGGACGTGATCAAAAATTTGATTAATCGTTCCTTCCGGAGATAAAAAGAAAATATCTAAATCAATAAAAGTGTTTTTCATCCAAAAAAAGCGTTCTGCTTCTTGGTCAAATACAAACAGCATACCTTCATCTTCGGGCAAATGCTTCACAAACATCAGGCCCTTTTCGGTTTTTTCCTGTGTGTCAGCCACCCGTGCCTGCAACACAAAACCATCCGGAAACTGTACCGGTACGGTTTGGTAATTACAGCCAAATAAAAGACTGCTTGCAAGTATTAGAAAGCCTATTATTCTGCGCATATATATATATAGTGTAGCAAAAAATCGGAAGCAGTACGTAGTCAATGAAG
>JAZNEO010000214.1:0-5927 GCA_045588685.1 Candidatus Avelusimicrobium sp.
ATCCTTTTTCCAACTGCGCTTGTTTTTCGCCGGTAAGCCGTTCCATATCAGCTACCCGTTTGACAAAACCTTCCAGTTGCAAGGCCAGCGGACGCAATACTTCCGTATTTTTATGTTCGAGTCCTTTTGTTTTTTCTTCTAAAATTTTACCGGCCAAATCGGCAAACTGGGCCTGATACGTAGCAGATAAATTGGCAAAATTCTTTTCAATAAGAGCGCGCTCTTTTTCTAAAGAAAGCGTTTGCTCTTTGAGCCGCGCATTATCTGCCGTCAGAACGACTTGCTGTCGGCGCAATTCTGCAACGTCTGCCACTTCGCCGCGCAACCGAACCGCTTCCTGTTCTAAAGCCTTTTGCTGCGGTTTTTCATAGATATATAACACCGCCGCTCCGATAATAACTCCAACTACCAAACAAATTGCTATTGCTAAAATGCTCATATGCACTCCTGTCTCTTTTTTTCTATCATAACATTTTCAGAGAAAAACCCCAACTCTGCAAAGAAAAAATTGCACAACAAGAGTATTTTTTTTACAATATAGGTATCTTCTACACAAAGAGGTTGACATGAAAAAAACTGTATTATTTACTTTGTTGGCCGCCATGGCTTTTGCCGGCTGTGCCAGCACTGCAGATACCGCTACTTCTTCCGCTAACACTCCGTTAACTTTAGAAGAAGCATTACAAAAATCGGCTGAGACTCGTCAAAAATTAACTGAAGCCAAACAAGCTTATCAAAGCGCCAAAGCGGCTGCTTCCGCGACCAATACGGATGCTTCATCCGTTTCAGCTGCCGACTTAGCCAAGCAAGCTGTCCAAGAAAAAGTAAATACCGTCAAGACTCAATTAAACGACGAAAAACAAGCTTGGAAAGAAGTGCTGAGCAACTAAGTATTTGATGCTTAAAAAAACCCGCCTCTTACAGGCGGGTTTTTTACTGCTAAGAAACTACTATTTTTCTTCTGCTGGAGCGGGCGGCATCGGTAAAGGATGTACTTCCCCACCAAACCCCGGACCTTGCGGGCCACCTTCTCTCGGTCCGCCGAAACCTTCTCTGCCATGTCCTTTGGGGCCTACTCGAAAGGCCGGATTAAATTTACCGTCGTTTTTAATCACTTGTTCGGTCATATTATTGAGCCAAGCTTCTTTGGCTTCCGGTTTTTCTTCTTCGGCCAAACGACCTTTCATTTCGTCAATGCGTTTTTCAAACCCAGCTATTTTTTCACGGCGATTTTGGATTTGTTCTTCACGCATTTCGCCTAATTTTTTGGCGATTTCTTCACGGGCAGCGGTTTGTTTTTTGCTGCCGTCTTTTGCCTTTTTATATTCTTTTACCAACTTTTCCAATTGCTCCGAATCGGCTTTATGTTTGGCTTGAGCTTCTTTCATTTTTTCCAAGTCTTCTTTGTTTCCAAACATCATGCCTTTTTGCAAGCCACCCTTCATACCATGCGGTCCCTTTTGACCGTGCATAGCTGGGTGGAAATCCTTCTGCGGTGCTCCTTTTCCCTGCTCCTCAGCCGCAAATACCGGCGCACATAAAGCCAGTACAGCTGCTAACATTATTACTTTCTTCGTCATATACAACCCTCCTGTTTATTCTAAAAATCGCTTTCAAATGCTTCAAAATCCGTCACAAAACTTTGATATTGTGCATCGGCTTCCACAGACACATAAGCGATCCAGTCTGTGTTTGTCTGCTCGGTTTGATGCAAAGGCAAATGCAAAAATCCATATACCCCCAGTAGCAATACCAAAGCCCCACCCAAAGCCGGTTTATACACACGTTTCCAAAAAGGTAATTTTTTTCCTTGCAAGACCCGCTCTACAATCGCTTGCGGCGCGGCGGGGGGGACCAAAGCCTCCTGCGTTGCCTGCAAAAAGGCTATTTCCCGTCGGCAGGTATCACATTCAGCAAGATGCTTCTTAAATTGAGCGGCTTGCTGTGCGTCCATTTCACCGTAAAAATACAAAGCCGCTTGTTCGCATATATTTTTCATAAATTTTCCTCTTTTAATACTTCTTGCATTTTACGTATGCCCCGATGATAATCCGCCAGTACACTGCCCAAGGGGCGTTGTAACATTTCGGCCATTTCCTGAAACGTCATTAATTGTTTCAAATATACCGCTTCCCGTTGTTTGGGGGGGAGCAGGAGCGATGCCTTACGAATTTTTTCTAAACCTTCCGCCTGCGCCAATCCCTCTAACGGTGAAAGATCATTTCCGGCTACTTCTTGGTGCAAATACGGCGTTCCTTCTTCGTCGGTATCATCCAAAGAAATCGCTTTATCTTGGTCCCGAAAATAATTAAGTACCCGATTGCGTGCCGAAGTGAATAAATAACTCTTCAATTTTCCTTCCGGTTTATATTCTCCGATACGGCGGTAAAAACTTAAAAACACCTCCTGGAAAATATCTCCCGCGGCCCCTTCGTCGCGTGTGAGAGCCAAAATATATTGGTATAAACTGTTTTTATACCGATATACTAATTCATTAAAATCTTCCTCGTTCCCTTGCTGGCACCCTTGTACCAATTCATCATCGCTACGCTGGCTCATAAACGCCTCACATCTATATAACACAAAAGATGGCAATTTTATTGCAACTATTTTTAAGATAGCAAAAAAAGCCCCTCATTGACGAGGGGGAAAAATGAAAAAGATTGACGAATAAAAACAAATTAGTATAATAAAATTATCCTATTTAGGGAGGATGGAACCGCCCCGCAAGGGCGCAAATTACAATTTAATCTGTTTTTGGAACCGTGTGTATAATACGGACTTGTTTTCAGAAAACTGAAAACACGATCTGAATCCAAAAGCAGTCGTTATAGGCACAAAATGAACGGAAGTCATGAGCCGTTTGTTTTGTGCCAAGTGTTTGCCGTTCGCAAGAACGGCAGACCACGGCTGTTTTATTTGGGTTGTTCAGATCGGCTCAAATAAGGCAGCCGTTTTTTATGTCTGTTTTCCGAAGGCAGAAATAAAAGGAGAATGGAGTATGAAAATACAAATAAGCAATTGCCCATGTAACACCCCTTGTCATCCCCGAGTGTTTTTATCATGGATCTCAACCTTATTAAAAAAGTGGATGAGATTCCCGCTTGCGACCTGCGGGAATGACAGTATAGTACGTGGTTTTACACTCATTGAACTGTTGGTCGTCGTACTGATTATCGGCATTTTATCGGCTATTGCCTTGCCGCAATATGAAAAGGCCGTAGAAAAAAGTAAAGCAGCTACCGTATTAAGTCTTCTAAAATCAGTCGCTCAAGCTGAAGAAGTATTTTATTTTGCTAATGGTTACTATACACAAGATTTAACTGAATTAGGCGTTGAGATTCCATGGACAGGAAATACACAATGGGCAACCAATTGGGGATCATCCACTCTGTCTAATGGTGAATGGTCTTTTCAAACGAATTTGGTAACGAAGTTACATGGTCCTGCCTTTGTTTCATACAATGCCATAGCCATGGGACGTTTAACAGGAGATTATAAAGGTGCCGGTTTTATGTACGTCTTGAATGTACAGCCGCACGATCCGCTTACACCCGGTTTATACTGTATAGAACGTTTCGACAACGGAATAATTTTTGAAAAAGAGAAGGGAAGTTATTGCCATTTATTTCAACAGCAAACAACACAAAATCCGACCAGAGTTTTATCGTCCTACTTATACCGTATGTAGTAAGATTTACTCATACCTTAATGCATCTATCGGCGTGAGTTTAGAGGCCTTGTAGGCCGGGTAAAAACCAAAAAATATTCCCGTCGCGGCAGAGAAACCAAACGAAATTAAAATAGATAAAATACTGATTTGCGCGGGGATATCCGTGGAATGTTTGGCAATAAATAAACTAATGCCTACCCCTAGCAGTACTCCAATTAGTCCCCCGATACAGGACAGTGTAACTGCCTCGGCCAAAAATTGCAACCGAATATCAGCACTGGTGGCCCCAATGGCCATACGGATACCTATTTCGCGGGTACGCTCTGTTACAGACACTAGCATAATGTTCATCACACCAATACCACCTACCAACAGCGACACAACGCCAATCACCGCCAGCAAAATACTCATGGTTTTACTGGCCGCCTTGGCCTGCTCTACCCAAGAGGCCATATCGTCTAATTGAAAATCATCTTTAGCCAGCGGATGTATTTTATGCGTATTGCGCACGGCATTGGAAATGGCTTCTTTGGTATTTTCTATTTGATTAATATCTCCTACCCGGATAATCACCCGGTCTAAAGCGCGCCGGTCATTGCGTGTCCAGCCGGTGTTCATTTTTACTTTGCCGGTGGTATAGGGAATTAAGGTTCCTTCGTCCATATCAAAGCCAAAACCGCCCTGTCCGTTCTTTTTCATCACGCCAATTACCGTAAACGGAATATCGTCAAAAACAACCGTTTTACCAATGGGGTCCACATCCGAAAAAATCGTACTCGCTACCGTATCACCCAGTACCGCCACTTGCGCATATCCCGCTACTTCTTGCTCGGTAAAGGTGCGGCCGCTGGCCAGTTGCCAATCATACACCTTAAAAATATCCGTATCGGTAGCTAACACATCAATAGAAGTAGAGGTAAAGCCATATTTTACCTTAAAACTGGACGTAATATAGGGGGCGGCGGCCGTTACTCCTTCTAACGGGCGTATGGCGCGCACATCATCCATGGTAATGTCTTTAGGAGAAGAAATCGTTTCATCCATATCCCACGGTTGATGTAAATATAAGGTGTTCGTACCGAAACGGGAAAAGCGTTCATTCATGTTTTTTTGCGTGCCGGAGCCCACCGCTAACATGGTAATCACCGCCGCTACCCCAATCACAATACCCAAGCTGGTGAGAAAAGAGCGCATTTTGTTAGCAAAAATGGCTTTGAGTGAAATGCGAAAGACCGCCAGCAAACTATCTAGCATGTTGCACCTCATCACTTACCTTTTTGCCGTCTCGGAAGGTAATCAATCGGTCGGCAAATTCGGCAATGTCGGGCTCGTGCGTAATGAGAATAATCGTTTTGCCCATTTCTTTATTTAAGCGGGTAAATAATTCCATTACTTCAATACTCATTTTGGTATCTAGGTTCCCGGTCGGCTCGTCGGCAAAAATAATGGGCGCGTCGCACACCAAACTGCGCGCAATGGCCACACGTTGCTGTTGCCCGCCGGAAAGCTGATTGGGCATATGATAGGCCCGCTGGGCCAGCCCCACCGCTTCCAAACATTCCAGCGCTTTTTTGCGGCGCAAATGGGCCGGCGTATGATTATAAATCATAGGCAGTTCCACATTTTCTACCGCCGTGGTACGGCTGATTAAATTAAATCCCTGAAACACAAAACCTATTTTACGATTGCGCACTCCGGCCAGCTTAGATAAATTAGTCGCGGTGACATCAATACCGTCTAAAATATATTTGCCGCTGGTGGGCTTATCTAAACAGCCCAAAATATTCATAAAGGTAGATTTGCCGCTACCGGACGGCCCCATGACCGCCACAAATTCTCCGCGCTCAATGCGAATGCTTACCCCTTGCAGGGCGTGCACTTGCACGTCGCCTAAACTATAGGTTTTATATAAATTTGTGGTGTCAATTAGACTCATATAGCTTTCCTATCTGCGACGGCGTCCAAATCCGCCTTCCGCTATTTGCCCGGTTTTATCTTCCGAGATAATGATTTTGTCGCCGGCTTTTAACTCTCCGGATTTAATTTCAGTTTGTTTATCGGCAATAATGCCAATTTTTACATCCACGCGTTTGGGCTGGGCTCCTTTTTGATCCAGCCACACACCGGTGGTGGTAAATTTCTCTTTATTAAAAGAGGGGGAAAAGCGCAACGCATCATTCGGCACAATGAGTACATTTTTCTTATCATCGGTGGTAATGGTAATCGTAGCGGTCATGCCGGGCATAAATTTGCC
>JAZNEO010000215.1:0-2118 GCA_045588685.1 Candidatus Avelusimicrobium sp.
ATTTGTGTAGACGGTATGTGGACCACGGTTATTGCCGCGGCTGTGTTTGTCAAATAAGTAGGCCACTTGTGAGCGACAACGTACAAACCGATAAGTTTATGGGGCTAGAGAGCAAAAAAAGCTCTCTGGCCCTTTGTAAATTCGCCGTCGTGCCGGTACCGTTTGAAAAAACGGTATGCTACGGGCATGGTACGGCCAAAGGCCCCGCGGCCGTAATTGAAGCCTCCACTCAAATTGAACTTTGGGATGAAGAAACCCATACGGAAACGTGGGAAGAAGGCATTCATACTTGTCCGGCGGTAAATTGCAGTGGTAGCACCAACAAAGTTTTCAAAGAAATTGATAAAACCGTGCGTAACCTCATGCAATACAAACAATGTACTCCGTTTTATATCGGCGGAGAACATACCGTTACGCAAGCACTGGCCCAACCGTATATTGAAACCTATAAAAATTTAAGTATTTTACATTTTGACGCCCATGCCGACTTGCGCGAAACTTTTGAAGGCACTCCCAAAAGTCATGCCTGCGCTTTATATCCGGCTTCGCGCCAAGTGCCTGTGGTGCAAGTGGGCATTCGCAGTGTAGCCAGTGAAGAAAAACAATACTGCAATGCCGGTAAAGTAACCACATTCTTTATGCACGAAAACCGCGATGTCAATAAACTCATCCCGCAAGTGCTTAAAAAATTAACCGACACCGTGTATATCACGATTGACGTGGACGGGTTTGATCCTTCTGTCATTCCGGCTACCGGCACGCCGCAACCCGGCGGGTTTATGTGGTATGAGGCGCTAGACTTATTCCGCGCGGTCATCGCCAAAAAGAAAATTGTGGCTATTGACGTGGTAGAAGCCTGTCAACGCAAAGCTGACCCGATTACAGAGTTTAATACCTCTAAGCTCATTTACCGCTTAATGGGTTATTTGACTGTCAAAGGGCAGAAAAAGAAATAAACTTTTGCTGTAAACAAAAACCCCGCTCGGATGAGCGGGGTTTTATTATTTCTAAATTAAATTAGAAATAGAAGCGGCCGGTTAAAGCACCGCCAAAGCCGGAGCGGTCAGAATAAACATCTCCACTCTTTTTCACTTTAGCGGCAATGTTGTAGCGAGCTTCTAAACCCAAAGCAAACACTTCGGTAAAGCGGTATTCGCCGCCGGCTACAATATGCGGGAATACTTTGGTTTTGCTGTCATCATCAAAAGCAATTCCTTTTGCATCCACTTTTGTGTGCAAAATAGTAACACCGGCACCACCGTACCAGCTGAAATTCTTTACACCGTTATCGCGTTTGTAATAAACGGTGAACGGGAAAGCATAGGTTTCTTCTTTGATTTCTTCCTTTAAACCTAAAGCTTTTAATTCTAGTTTGTTTTCTCCGTAATAATCCCAGCCCACTTTAACACCGATTTTATTGGCCTCATCACTGAGGTCAAATTCGTACATGGCTTCCAAGCCGAAGTAAGAAGCGTTTTTATCCAATTCTCTGTTTGCACCGACGGCCTCATCATAGAGGTCTTTCATTCCTTTCGGGTCATTTTGACCGGCACCGAGTTTCAAGCCTACACCCCAGTTACTAGCGAAGGCCGGAGCAACCATTAGTACTGCCAGCACAGCAATAATTACTTTCTTCATGCACATCTCCTTGTTTGGGAATTAACTACCCCTATATCATAACATACATCTAATCAAAAAAATCAATTGATTTTTTGTAATTGATTTTTTCCGATTAATTTTGTTGCGGCGGAAGAGGACCGACCTCTTTGCCGGTGACGGCTTGCCACGGGGTTTTTAGTCCGGCTTTGGCCGCTTCGTCAAAGCCCCATTTATCTTTAAAAGAAAGCACTTTTTTATATTGGGCAACGGCCTTATCGCGCTGACCGAGCACATCGTACACTTGTCCCAAGCGATACTCATTCCACACGCCCCAACGGCTAGGATCTTGTTTAGCCGTAGCCGTGCGGCCTTGTTCAAAGGCATCCCGCGCTTTTTCCCACTCACCTTTAGCCATATAAGAGGTACCGATCGCCGTGTAAGCACGCGGGATATAAATTTCTTTATAAAATTTATTGGACCCGATTAAACTTAAAAATTCTCGTCCGCCGGCCAGTACTT
>JAZNEO010000216.1:0-1772 GCA_045588685.1 Candidatus Avelusimicrobium sp.
AAAGATGCGGAAGAAGCCATTAAAATGAGTAATGGGGAATATACGAGTGAAATGGCTAATTTAGATGTGACTATGGAGAACAATGATTTAACATTTAGTTTAATCACACCTAATAATACATCGGACCCCAATGTAATCAGAGTAACGAATGCGAAATTGGCTAATGTCAGATTAGCCAGCTACTTAGATGAGAGCCCAATCTTTGCGGGACAATTACACTGTGAAGCAAAGAACGGAGATGAGCGTGCAAACCGGTTATGCGGTGGATTATTATCCGGACAATATTTAAAAAATACCGATGATGGTTATACACGCTATTTACTGGACCAAAGTATAGATCAAGCTACGTGTGGAGCTGCAACAGGTAGTTGGTCTACTAGTAAAACCACCTGTTACAACACAACAGAGGAGCGTTGTGAGGCATTAGGTATGCCTGCTATTTCGGGAGAAGATAAATGCGGATATCATGGAAGTAATCGTGTAACTATTAAGAATGAAGGAGTTTGTGTGGCAGATTCAGAAGAAGTAGGTCTGTTTTGTCGAGGTCTAACTATTGAACGGGGCGGAACATGTATTGCGACAAAAGGTAATAGTACTTATGCGAGTTGTGGTTATTTGGCTCAGAATGTCGCGGGAACGGTCATTTGTGACGTTCATAATGTAACTAATTATTGTGGGCATTCTAATTCCTATAATGGGGGCGTGTGTGTAGGAAATTCAAGAAATGGTTGTCATGAAGGAGTATTTAACAACGGTAGTATTTGTTATGGAAATCATGAAAATAGTGCATGCGGCGGGAATGCTTCCTATGATGGAACTTCTTGTTGTTGCGGAAATTATTGTGGTAGTAAACCTAAATGTGCAGACCGCGGCATAACCTGTGACCCGTATTATATGGACCCAAATAATTTCAAGAATTTATAAATAGGCAAAGCAACCCCTAACTAACTTTTACGTGTGTATAGCCGCTCCATAAATGCTACAATAATACCATAGGAAATTTCGGTATGTCAGCATGTACACTTAGTCAACGCGCCCAGCTAATTGGAGATTCGCCCACACTTAAAATAAATGCCTTGGCGCGTGCAATGAAACAAGCCGGTAAACCGCTTATTCATTTAGGCGGGGGGGAGCCTGTTTTTCCGGCTCCGCAAGCGGCGGTAGAGGCCATTATTGCCAGAGCAAACACGCGCAATATTAAGTACACGCCTTCTTCCGGCACGCCGGAATTAAAAGCGGCGGTGTCGCATTATACTGAAAAATACTACGGGCGTAAACCCTCCCCGGAAAATATCTTAATTTCCGCCGGAGCCAAACAAGCTTTGTTCAATTTTTTACTAGCCACTGTAAACCCGGGTGACGAGGTTGTATTTCCGGCCCCCTATTGGGTCAGCTATCCGGAAATGGTTAAACTGGCCGGCGGCACACCGGTAGTCGTGCGTCCGGCACACGGATTGCAAATTACGCTTGCCGAACTAAAAGCTGCCATTACGGAAAAAACCAAAGCCATTTTGCTCAATAGCCCCAACAATCCGTCCGGCCTGATTTTCGAGGAAGATTTTATCAAAGGGGTAGTGGAACTAGCCGAGCAAAAACATATTTTCTTATTTATGGATGATATTTATCATCAGCTCGTTTTTGACGGTAAAAAGTGCCCTAATCCGTATGCTTTCAGTCATAACAGTCAAAACATAGTGATTGGAAACGGCGTGTCCAAATTGTACGGCTTAACAGGACTTCGCATCGGATGGGCCGTGTGTGAAAATGAGGAG
>JAZNEO010000217.1:0-1926 GCA_045588685.1 Candidatus Avelusimicrobium sp.
TCTTTGGTCATGGCCACATCATCCATTGATGGCGTCGGATCCCCGGACGGATGATTGTGTACTAAGATAACAGCCGAGGCTTTGGCGGTAAGCACATGCTCTACAATTTGGCGCGGTGTAATGCTGATTCGGTCTAAGCTACCATGACAAATAATTTCCGTTCCTATCACGGTATTACGCACCGATAAGTAGATTAGTTCTAAACATTCTTCACTATAGCCTGCTAAGGATGCTTTGCAATAATTCAACACTTCTTCCGGCGTATGAATAACTGCCTTTTCCTTTACTTCATCTAAGCTATATTTTTTGAACACGTCGCGAATGAGTTTCAAAAACAAAGCACTTTGTTTCCCAATACCGGGTACTGCACATAATTCCTCTATCGGAGCGTCCAAAACAGCCGAAAGGGTACCAAAACGCTTAAGTAACGCCCACGCCAACGGCTTTGTATCTCGCCGGGCGATACAATACGTTAGCAACAACTCTAGCGTCTCATGATCTAAAAAATGATCCAGCCCGCCAGAAGCAAATTTTTGGCGGATACGCTCTCGGTGTCCCATATAAGAAGGTTTTTCTATGTCCCCCATAATTTAATTATATGTTTTTTCTATGCTATTTTTAATGCTAGAATAAAAAGAAAGTTTTTATTTTGTCTTTTGACAGGAGTTGATATGGCTTTGAAAATAGCGGTCATCGGAGGCGGTCCTGCCGGATATCCGGCCGCTCAAGCAGCGGCTCGTTTGGGGGCTGAAGTTACTCTCATTGAACAAGCTCAATTGGGCGGTGTGTGTCTGCATTGCGGGTGCATTCCTTCCAAATCTCTGTTGGATGCCGCCCACCGCTTAGATATTGCGCGTGATATTTCTCGTTTCCTAGAGGGAGATCTGACTACTCTGCCGGCAGTTTCGTGGAAGAATATTCAAAAAAGGCAACAAACTGTTACCCAAAAATTAGCTGCCGGCGTGACGGCTCTAATGAAACAAGCCAAGGTAACCGTGTTGCAAGGTACCGCCTCATTTATGGATGCACATACTTTAGCGGTACAAACGCCGGAAGGGGCACAAACAGTAGTCTTCGACAAAGCTATCATAGCTACCGGTTCACAAGCATTTATTCCAGCCCCGTTTGACCAATTATCCGGTTGTTTATATGACAACAGTACGATTTTTCAATTGCCCACTCTACCTAACAAGTTAGTGATCGTTGGCGGAGGGGCAATTGGCTGTGAAATGGCTACTTTTATGGCGGCATTGGGAGCGGAAGTGCATTTGATTGAAATGCAACAAAGACTACTACCTGCCATGGATGAAGGGTTGGCCCGCGTGGCAACTAAATCCTTACAAAAACGCGGAGTCCATATCTTAACCGGCCAAGCCGTTACGAAGGCTCGTATAGAAGGCCAACAAGCCGTACTTACCTTATCGGACGGTTCTACGCTAACTACTCCGGCTGTATTAGCCGCTATCGGTCGCTCCTGTGATTTAACCGCATTACACCCCGAGCGCGCGGGTTTAACGTGGAACCGCAAAGGTTTACAAAACGTTAATCCAACTAATCTGCAAGTAGCCGGCCACTTGTACGCTGCCGGAGATGTTACCGGCCTCTGTTTATTGGCGCATGCCGCTACCCGTCAGGGTATAGTAGCTGCTCAAAATGCCTGCGGGCAATCCGCTGTGTATAACAATTCGCTGATCCCAAATGCCGTTTATACCTTCCCCGAATTGGCCTGTGTGGGGATGAGCAAAGCACAGGCCCAAACACAAGGGCTTGCAATTAAACTCCATAAATCATATCTCTTGGCAAACGGCCGGGCACAAACGATGGACGAAACGGAAGGATATGTAGAACTCATCAGCCGGGCAGACAACGGTAAATTATTGGGGGCGAACTTGGCCGGGGCACACGCTTCTGAATTAATTAGTACTG
>JAZNEO010000218.1:0-3358 GCA_045588685.1 Candidatus Avelusimicrobium sp.
AATGGTATTTACCGGCATTACACATTCTCCGTTTGCACGCACGCTACCGCAATTCGATAAGTATGAGGGAAAAACATGGGACGATAAATTTAAAAATACGCTCTATTTTGCGGATTGGTCTATCGGAGAATTATTAAAAAGAGCCCAAGAAGAAGGATGGTTTGACAATACGATTTTCGTGTTTGTGTCAGATCATACTTCCGGCGGACCGGATTCGGACTCTTTGTATAATAAATTCCGCATTCCACTGGTATTTTATGCCCCTAAAATATTCAAACCGCGTACTATCGACTATGTTGTTTCTCAATTAGATATCGTTCCTACTTTATATGATTTGGCCGGTTTAGACGTGCCTTATACGGCGTTTGGACGGAATATGTTCGATAGTACAAATGCCGATCAACGCGTGGCTTTAGTATCTGAAGGGGTCAATATCGGATTAATTACAAAACAAGGAGCGTTACGCCACAGCCGTAAACAAATTTTGTCAATTGAAAAAACAGATCCGAATTTCGACGAAAAACAAGCGGAAGAAACCTTGCTGGCTTTAGACAAAACGGCCTACACGCTGCTTAAAAATAATACGTGGTATAAAGATGAACAATAGTGTAATTATTACCTTGGATCAAGGAAGCTCTTCTTCCCGTGCTTTAGCCATAGACAGTACAGGTCGTGTAGTGGCACAGGCGGCTCGTGCCTTGCAAACGATTCGCCCTGCAGAAGGATTGGCGGAAATAGATGCCTCTTCTTTATTAGAGGATCAATTGGCGGTTTTACTTGAAGTATGTGCGCAAATTGCCAATCGTCGCGTTGCAGCATTGTCTGTAGCGACCCAACGTTCCACTATTGTTTTCTGGGACCGTATCACCGGTCAGCCGTTGGGGCCGGCCTTGAGTTGGCAAGATGGACGTGCCGCTTCTTTGATGCCGCAAATTACCCTTTCTCAGGAAACAGTTCATCAACTCACCGGTTTATATAAAACTCCTTTCTATTCAGCAGCTAAAATTACGTGGGCTTTGCAACATATTCCGGCGGTATCTGAAGCTGCTCAGGCAGGGCGTTTGTGCATTGGGCCGGTGGCTTCGTATTTGATATGGCATTTGACGGGTGGTAAGGTGTTTGCGTGTGACCCGACTTTGGCTCAACGTACGTTACTATTTAATATGAACACGCTTACGTGGGATGACCAGTTGTTGAATGCCTTTTCCGTACCGAAAAATTGCTTGCCTCAAATCAAAAAAACCGCCGATGATTATGGGGAATGGACCTATCAGGGCACCGCCATTCCTATACGGGTTTGCGTTGGAGATCAACAGGCTGCCTTGGTTGCATTGCAAGTGAAAGAGGGTGACAGTTGTATCAATTATGGTACGGGAGCCTTTTTTATGCATAATACCGGCAGTAAATTGCATTTATTGGCGGGCTTGTTAACTTCTGTAGCGGCGACCGAGTCTTCAACGGGTGTGTGTGAATATTTGCTGGAAGGGCCTGTGAATGCGTGTGGGACTTTACTTGATTGGCTACAAAAAATTGGTTTTAAATTTTCTATAAAAGAACTGGATGACTTATGCCAACGAGCTCAAGCGCCGATTGATTTTTTGCCCGCTTTGGGCGGATTAGGTGCACCGTATTGGAAATTTGATTCTTCTGTCGTAATGGCTGGTTTTTCCCCGCAAACTACGCGCGCAGATGTAGCGGCGGGAGCGGTGCGTTCTTTGGCGTATTTATTGGCAGATATTGTATTTTATGTGGCTAAGTCCGGTGTCAAAAGTGCGAATATCAAAGTGACCGGTGGTTTGTCACAAAGTCTTTCTTTGTTGACCACACAAGCAGATATTCTTCAAATGCCGCTCATTCCTTGTGCCGAAACGGAAGGAACAGCTCTGGGTGCCGCAATGCTGGCCGCTAAGGAGACAGCGTGGGATATTTCTTCTTGGCAGACAAATCGTCTGTTGCCGGCCATTACTCCTCAAATAGACGCAACGACCGCTCAAAAATACTATCAGCACTGGCAGGCATTTTTGCAGTGGAGTCTTCAATATCCTAAGGCCTAATAAAAAACCCCGCTTTTCAGCGGGGTTTTTTACATATGAAGAAATTACTGCGCCATTTGCTGATCTAGCTCTTGCATCTTGGCGTTAACAGTTGCTTGTATTTGTGCTTCTTTTTTGGCTTTTGCTTCGTCGAGTTGCTTTTGTAAAGCCGCCAATTCTTCATCTTGTTGCGTCATTTCTTGTTCCACTTGTTGGCGGATGGCCTGACGTTGTTGCTCAAGTTGCTTTTTTTGTAGTTGCTTTACCACGGCTTCTTCTTCTTGCAACTGACGTTCTAAATTGCGAATTTCTTCTAATTTTTCGTCCGCTACCGCTTGGGCTTGTTCACGCAACTTCGCCTGTTCCTCACTTGCCAAAGCTTGGGCGGCGGCGCGAGCTTTTAATTGTCCTTGCAACACGGTGCTTTTCTTGACTTGTAAGATTTTCATTACCGGTGATTCCGGCATATACATAGCGGCTAAGGTAAAAGCATCTTGCTCTGTTTTGTTGGAAGCGGATAGATCAATATCTTCCTTTACCAATAGTAATGCTGCTTTTTCATTTTGATTTTTAATCGCATGCATAAGCGGAGTATTTCCCATATTATCTTGGGCATTCAAGTCAGCCCCTTTATCGATGAACCATTGCACAGCATCCGTTCCTTGAACAGTCGCATACATTAAGGCAGTTTTTCCTTGTGCATCGGCAGAATTTATATCAAAATATTTCGGAGCCAAGAACTGCAGAGCGGGAATATTTTGTGCTTGTGCGGCGGCCATAAATACGGTTTGTCCATTCTTATCGGTAGCTTGTAAATCTGCTCCCATGCGAATCAACTGTTTTAACAGATTAATTTGTCCGTTCTCTGCGGCGTAAAATACGGCTGTCCGCCCTTCTTTGTCTTGCAGGTTTATGTTTGCTCCGTTATTTACTAAGAGTTGTGCCGCACGTTCCTGTCCGGCAGCTGCCGCAGAAGCTAAAGCAGAAAGGCCATTGGTCGGATTTTGGTAATCCGGATTAGCTTTGTATTTGAGCAATACCTTAATGTTATCTACGGCTCCATTTTTGGCTGCGTAAATCAGCGGAGTATTACCGGTGTTATCGGGTAAATTAATGGCGCGGTTATTTTGGCTGACCAAAGCTTCCGTCAATTTTTTATCATTGGCTGGCATAGCGTGCAGGAGAGCGGTTTTTCCTAAATCATCTTTAGCTGTGGGATCTGCGCCGTTAGCAAGCAGGTATTCTACTACTTCTCGATTGCCGGCAGCGGCGGCAGCAATCAATGGAGTCACGCCATAGCTGGAAGGTGTATTAATGGAGGCACC
>JAZNEO010000219.1:0-2733 GCA_045588685.1 Candidatus Avelusimicrobium sp.
GGAAAATCGGTAGTATAACGAATAAAAACCAAACTAACTATTAATCCCGCCAACAGGGCACAACCTCCCACTACAGGCGTGGAGCGGGCGTGATGTTTTAATCCGCCGGGGTTATCTAATAAAGCTGGTCCGATAGTAGCACGTAGCAAAGGCAGTGCAATGGCGGTGGTCGTAGCGGATAATAATACGGTTAACAAATAAAGTGATAATGTACTCATTTACTTTATATTATAATATTAAAAAGGGCATCACCGCCGCAGTATTGACAGGAACAAAGATGAAAAAATTTTTATTTGCAGGAATATGCCTGCTTGGTTTGGGAGCCTGTGCTTCTGTTCCGGTGCAAAAAAATTGTGCCGATACAAAAATAATGCCTTCTTTATTTGCCGAAGGGAAAACCTTGGCGGCTTTCTATATGCAGGCCAGTAGGAAACAATATGGGTTGGACGGAGTTTTGGCAATCAAGAAATTAGGTGCTAACCGGTATGAAATAAATGCCTTTTCCGCGGCGGGGGGATATCGTTTATTGCAGGCTATAGTTACCCCGGATAAAACGCAATATCAATTCCTTATTAAACCAGCAGACAGAGCGGTAGTGCGTGCTAAATTGCAACGTATATGGAATTTGTTATTATTTCAGCCGGAGGAGATGAGCCGTTGCCAGCAACAAGACGGAAAAACATATCTTACCTATGCCAAGCCGTTTGCACGGCAGTATGTCTATCAAGAGAGAAATAGATATCCTGAGCAAGTTATTTCAAAGACGTTTTTACACCGCTCCGTGCTTTCATTTAATCAATATCAGCAGATAGAAAATGAGCAGGTGCCGCAACAACTCACCTACCAAGAAGGCGGCGTAACAGTAGCATTACAATTAATTCGCTTAAAATAAAAGAAGATTATCAGCAATTAACCCTTTGTATTATCAAAGGGTTTTTTATTGATAAATTGCTCGGATTGATTGGTTACGCGGTCCAATTCATTTTTTAATGCCAGAGCGGCAGTTTCCAAATTGGTTTCCTCGGTAATATAAAACGCTTTTCCGTAGGTAAAAGCAGTTTTTCCAAACGGCAACGGCACGCGCATTTTATCCCAAGAACCGGCCTTAAATTTGTGATTTAATGCACTGCCTACGGGAATGATGGGCAGCCCTGTTTTGCGCGCCAAATATAAGATGCCGTGTTGAACTTGATAAATCGGTCCCCGCGGGCCATCCGGCGTGAGCATCGGATGATAGCCTTCTCGTACGGCGCGTATCATCTCAATTAACGCACGTGCACCGCCGCGTGTAGAACTGCCGCGTACGGCTTTCATCCCAAAATAGGGCAAGACGCGCGCAATATATTCACCGTCTTTACTTTGGCTAATCAAGGCCGCCACTTTTTGTTTACGATAGGGATATAATAAGAAAAGCTGTTGATTGTGCCAAATGCAGTAAATATAATTCTTACCTTGTTTTTCCAAGGCTAAAAATTCATCGGTTTTGAACCAATACACGCGTGTGGTCCAGCCCAAAAAGACACTGTAGCCGTAAATTAACCATGAAATCATTCGGCGTGATAGGGAAACGGGTTGTTGAGTAGATTTAGATTTGCGTTTGGCCATTATTTTTTCCCTTTTCGTTTCTTTTTCTGCCAAGGAACAATGAATACCACGGTAGCTTGTGGAGTCATTTGTCCGTCTTGCCATGCCGCATTGATTTTATCACTGCTAATATGTGAAAGCAGTTGCGGCAAAATTTTAGAGCTGGTCTCTAAATCAGCACGAGAGGCCTCTTGAAATAATTTGGGTTCGGGAGCCATACCTAATTTAGGTATATAAATAAATTGCGGCTCTTGCGCCTCATATTCTTCTTTCTCGGCCTGTTCTTTAATTAAATCCAACACAAACAGGGTAGCCGTGCGTAAAAATTCAAACAACACTACTTGAGCTATCAACTGTTTTTCCGGAGCCCAATCTGCAATATAAGCAATGGGTTTATCTCCTAAAGTTACCGCGCAAGCACTAAACATGCCTTGTGCTGCCACGGTTTGCGTGCCTAAATCCCACAGCACATTTTCATTTAGCTCGTACACGGTGCCCGGATCTAGCTGTTTAGCTAACTCCAGCACAAACTGCGCCAGTTCAAGTTCTTGGGCAATCCCGGCCGCAGACAAATCTAATCCCAAACGCAAAATCTTGCGCGTGATTTCTTTTTGGCGGGTACTAATTTTAAAACGTTTAATTTTTCGCATGGTATGTAAGCAACTTGTATATCAATCCCTAGCAGACATTCATATCCAACCTGTCTTAAAAGAGGGCGCACCGAGCGGAGCGCCCTCTTAAACAAAGACTTATCTTCTGTTGCGACGGCTTTTGCGCATGGCTTTTTTAGAAGGACCTTTCGTTCCTTCTTCCATGGCTGTTACCGGTTCTGCTTTTTTGGGTGCAGGAGCCTGTTTATATTCGTGTTTGGGCAAAGATTCCATATTTTTGCCGCCCTTGGACTTGCTTTTTTCAGCCTTGCGCTTATCAATGCGCTGCTGAAGAGCTTTTATTTGCTCATAAGACTCCAAATAAGCTTCGGCGTTTTCGTCGGCAAGAGCCTTCAAAAAGGCCACTGCGAGACCAAGGTCAGTCATAGCAGCCATTGAACATCCGCTCTTTCCGGTGATTCCTGCTATTTCATCCTTGGTGAAGGGAACCTCCACCAAAACTGTGTTTGTTTCGTATACATAACCCTCCGCCCGGCGT
>JAZNEO010000220.1:0-1842 GCA_045588685.1 Candidatus Avelusimicrobium sp.
TAATCTTCAACAGAATTAGGTTTAGAAGCGGAATCGCACGTTTTTACAGTAGGGCAGCTTTTATCCCAGTCACTCCAAGAACCGTTTGAACAGCAGGTTCTTGTTTGAGTAGTATAAGAACATCCGCTGGCAGTATATTTATATTGGACTTGACCGCTTGAAGAACAGCTTTCGGCATAGCCTAAACTTACGCAGGCGAAAAGACAAAATACTAAAAAAAATATATTTCTAACCGTTTTATTTTTTGACATCTTTTTTCCCTCCTTTATAGTTAATCGGTCCGTTTAAGCCACCCTGAGCGGGAACAAAGATGTCTTATATTCAGCGGGCCGATTTATGAGGAAAATTTATCAAAAAAAAAACAGTCAACTGTTTTATGTTTTTTAACAAAACACCCCGACGTACGACACGACGCAAACAATGGCAAAAAAGTTATGGAACCATTTAGTGACCGAATAAGTTTATATGTTGAAATATAAATAAGAAAGTATTTTTAAAAGAATATTATGCTGTGATATGTTTTTAAGATTTGAGAGAAATACTATCCATGAATACACAACTTAGCCCGAGCTAAAACCGTGTGAGTATATAACCAGCGTGGTTTGTTGATTTTGGAGCGGATTTCAATTTTTGACGAAGAAGGTGTACTAAGTATGATGCCGCCAAAGGCGGCGCAGTACCCGACTGAGGAAAAAATTTAAAGCCGACCAAAAGCGGCAAAGTGCTAGCAATGAGCGATAAAGATAGACCGAGTAAAGCCGTGCGAGAATTTAATCGGCGTGGACTTTAAGATTTAGAGAAAATTTTGATTTTCTTTGGCGCGAGGTATACCTAGAACGATGGCAATAAAGTTGCCGCGGTATCCAAGTGAGTAAAAAATCAAAATTTACCTAAATATTAAAGTCTGCTAGCCGCGAGGCCACAACTTAGCCCGAGTACCCCCCGGCTTAGTCTGCGTCAATCCTGCCTATGGCCGCCTGCAAAGCATCCCTCCAATAGGCAATCTTAATGCCAAACTCCCTCTTGATTTTTGCTTTGCTCAAAACGGAATAATGCGGACGCTGTGCGGAAGCCGGATACTCCTGCGATTCTATCGGCAGGACTTCGCACTTAAGGCCTTTGAGGCTGACGATTTCCCGCGCGAAGCCGTACCATGAGCACACGCCTTCATTGGCGAAGTTGTAAATCTTTTTAACGCCGTTTTTAACTACAGGTATCATGCCCTCTATTATCGCGGCGAAATCCCCCGCATAAGTAGGCGAGCCGATTTGGTCGTAAATAACTTTTATTTCGTCTTGCTTCTTTGCCAGGGAAATTATCGTTTTTACGAAGTTCGTTCCAAATTCGCTGTAAAGCCAGGAAGTCCTTAAAACAATGCATTGGGGCGCATGTTTAAGCGCAAAAAGTTCGCCTTCAAGCTTAGTCTGCCCGTAGACGGAAAGCGGATGAGGTTTATCGTTTTCCGTATAAGGTTTAAAATTATTGCCGTCAAAAATATAATCGGTTGAAAGCTGTATCATGCCGCAATTATGTTTAGCCGAAGCCATGGCCAAGTTCCTGGCGCCCAAAGCGTTTACGGCATAGGCCTGATCTATATTCTTTTCCGCGGAGTCCACGGCGGTGTATCCGGCCGCGTTTATAACGGTGCTGACGCCGTTTTCCCTTATAATTTTTTCCACGCCGTCATATACGCTGATGTCCAATTCGGCCAAGTCCGTATAGATAGCTTTATCCTGCGGAAGAATTTTCCTTAAAGAACGCCCCATTTGTCCGTTTGCGCCGGTAACCAAAATCATATTTTCACCTCATGCTTTACGTTGACTTCCTAAAATAAAATACATT
>JAZNEO010000221.1:0-1579 GCA_045588685.1 Candidatus Avelusimicrobium sp.
ATCCGCAGGAAGAACCATCCCCGCTGGATAAAGCCCATCTTAATGGAACAGGCCTCACCCAGAACAGCATCCACCTCAGCTGCTGCGTTGGGGTTGCCAGTGTGGGCAGGCAGCTTGCGGCTGAGTATGGTGGCCTTCTCCGACTTGCGGATCAGATCCAGCATCACTGCGTTGGCCTCCTCGTGTTGTCCCTTCTTGGAAAGAGACAGTGCTTCCTCCGCCTTGCGGGAAAGCTCGGCGTAGCGGCTGGTCAGGGACTTTGCCGCGCCTTCAAAATCAGATTTGTAGTTCATTGTTTTACCTCCATAGTATTGTTGTGTGGATAGACGGACGGGGTTGCGCTGGGTTTTTGCTAGTACATCGGACTCACCTCCTTAAAACTTCCCGAGAACGACAAAAGGCGCCACCTCGGAAGATTTCTCTTCCAAAGTAGCGCCTTTCTGTTCTGGGCGTTATGAAATTTGGGCAACAAAAAAGGGCCCTTTTTCAAGGACCCTTCAATGTTTCAATATGGGTTTGGGATCAACCAGTTTTGCACGATACAATTATAGCACATATCCCAATTTCAGTATACGGCAGTGGCGTGCCAATATTTTTTACCACTTCTGCCAAACCAGTGTCATTTCGAGTTTTTCGCTTGGATATAATTTTTGACAGTACAATTATAACATGGATGTTTTTGCGTGTCATCGGCAAAGTTCTGCCAATTTTTTGTACCTGTCCTGCCAAAACTCTGCCAGAGTTCTGCCAAAGCTCTGCCACTATCTAAATCCGGCAGTTACATTTTTTGACGATACAATTATAGCACATAACTCATTTTCAGTCATCGGCAAAGTGCTGCCAAATTTTTATACCACTTTTGACAGCGAAAATGCCATTTGGTTGCCACGCCTTTTGGTTGCAATTTTTGATAATACAATGATAACATGTTTCGTTTGCCTTGTCACTGCCAAAATGTTGTCAAAAAATTTTACCACTTTTGTCACATTAGTAAGAGGCCTCAACCAGGGTGCAGTATTGGATACTATTATTATAAACACATTTATTTCCCGTGTCATTTCCATAATGTTCCCAATTTCTTCCCAGGTTTTTCCCAAACGCATGCGGTGAAAATAGCTTCTGCATACTACATACTAAATACTACACCTACCTATAATTTATCTGGTGAATCACATTAACATCCACACCTACATTAGCATTTTGATTTATGCCTCTGATTGGTACTAGTGCAGGATCACCCGTTATGCCCTCCATACAGCAAGTCCGCCACAACACACCCCTCTATATGCAGACACCCCTTGTTGGATCTGTGCATCTATCCCAATTCACCTGTACTCACCACCTTGGTGCTGTGGCATTGTTGTATCGCAGTTTATGCGATACCGCCATAAAATTCACACAAGGAGGAGTTGAAAGAGCCCCGGCCCATCCCAACAGAACCGAATTATTTTCAGAAAAACACTCACCCTGGAATTGTGTGAATTTTAGGCGTATGCCTGCACTCTTGGCCGTAAAACACTGGTGCAAAAACCGCTAAAAAGCGTTGCGACGCAAGGACTTTTGGTAGTTAAATTTATGG
>JAZNEO010000222.1:0-9260 GCA_045588685.1 Candidatus Avelusimicrobium sp.
TCCTGTACTGCCAGGCCCAGTTTCCATTCAAAATATTCCTTATAAGCAGGATATTCATTTCCACTACCATCGACGTGGTTGACTAAGCCATGATCCACCCGTTGAATACCTGCTTTGGAACCTTTGGGGAAGAAGGTAAAGACCTTATCCGTATCCCACACGACCAAGTAAATGGAAGAGTTTTGTCCGTTGGTGCTTCCGCCGGCATTGATGACGTTATGGGCGCTTTCAGCACCAGACAACGCGCTGTAACGAGCCGCTAAACCGGTAAAACGTTCCGGTGTATCTCCGGCGTTGCCATAAATAATATTGTGGGCCATGGTATTAGACATACCCGCAATAATGGCTTTGCTTTGACCGGTACGAACCGCCTCTAAATTACCGCCTTTTTCTGCGATGAGTTTATCTACTACTGAATAGGCAGAAAGAGTGCCATACCCTTCTACTACCACTTTAGTGGTCGCTTTGGCCGGCTCAATACCTTGATAAGCACGACGCCAAGCCCCTTCCGGGATGCCCGTGCGCACGGCATATTCGTGACCACTGTCTAAGTTACTTTCAATTACCAGCGCATCGCCGATAATCGGATTGGATTTGCTCAATACTTCTGCAATAGCCAGCTCTTGGCCGGATTCATCGAATTGTTTGGCATAATCCAATAGGTTATAAGATTTATCTGCAATAATTGCCATAAAATATATTTCCTTATAGATTGGTCTTGTTCAGACTGGAGAGGGCGTTTTACAACGCCTTCCCGTACAACGCCTCAGCAAAAGTTTTGTCCGTATGATGACGAATTTGTCCGCTTATGGATACATCTTCGCTGGTTTGTTGATAAATAGCATGAAACGTTTTTACCACAACCGGATGGCTGCCTAACCCCGTTACTTCCAAGAGTTCTCGCAGCTCCGGCCCGCCGAAACGTTGCGCTGCTTGCAAGGCGTGTGTAATATCCTGCTGATAGGAGGCTCCCAAGGCCTGCTTAGTTTGCTCGGCCCATTTTTGCAGGATTTCCGCTCGTTCACGCTGACTGTTCTGTTGTCCTTCTTGCGTGGCAGTGCTTTCCCATTCCACTAGTTTCTGTACCGTCTCGGCGGGCAACTTCAATTCTCCCGCCAGTTTCTTAAACGATGCGAACCCCGCTTCGCATCCTTGTAACGTTTCCGGCAGGCGGAGGTCTTTATAGGCATCCTCCGGAGAAAACGTTTCTTCCTTTTCTGACGGCCGATCCGCCTCAGCCCCTGTGGCTGTTTGGCTCGGCCGGCCGGATCCTTCGTCGGCCTGTAAAAAATCGTTTGTTTGAGCCGTATCACTTGCGGTGGTGGCAGTTTCAGACATGATGTAGTTCCTCACTTTCTTTATTAATTTGGTTTTGTTCAGCCGTAATTTCAGACAAATATTCTGCCCGCATTTGCGCCAACACTAACGGGGATACTTGCGCAATTTCCGCCTGTAAAAATAAGCCAATGCTTTTTTGCCCGCAATGAAACGCGGTAGCTTGACTGTCCCCCGGCACAAAGCCGTGTTCTTCTAAACGACAGGCTTGTAACAAACGCCATAAAAGGCGTCGGCCCTGGGGCATTTTTAAAATGCAGGCTAAATCAGCCGCATTTCGCTTTTCTCGAATATTTTTTTTCATAAATTTTATAGAGGAGGACCTAGGGGATGTCCCCCTCTATATGACCGACGGAGCTCATTCTGTAGTGGCTACCCGTGCGGCTGCAAATCAGGAAACAGTTGGTTACTGCTCTGCGGCTGCCACAGCTGCCTGCTGTAGCTGGCGTTGTCGACGGATCTGTTGGGTTTCTTCTTGCGAACGTAACAATACCGGAGGCACCCCCAATAAATCCAATCCTTCTTCTAGCGCAGCATCAAAATTGACCTTATCTAATACCTCTGGATTGCCTTGCGCCAAACTAGCTGTATAAGCAATACCTTGTTCAATTGCACTCATACTGCTTTGTTTTTGAGCTTGCGCAATCATAGATACGTATTGCACTTTCAGTTCTTCCCCCTCAATTTGTTGCGGCGGCAACGGGATTACGCCCCGGCGCATCATAATGGCAAAAGTACGTTCAATTAAAGGGTCTAATAATTCATTTTTCAAACGCTCTAACACCGGCCCCAACACCAACATTTTTTCTTGGTGCCGCTCTGCCACTTCCGTCGCTGTCATATGAGAGAAATTTTGATTACTCAACATTAAAAAAACATCTGCGAAAAACTGCCCTTTAATTGTTTTCTTTACTTTTTCAATGCTCAGTTCTAAGGCTTGTAAATCAACCGGCACTTGATAGGCAGGTTTTACCGCCGCATCCGTCGTACCGCTATAGCGTGTTAAGCCACCGGGCAATAAATTAACTTCTCCTTGTACATTGGCAGAAACCATCATGGGCGGATTGGTATTTTTGTCCAGAGCAATCAGTTTTGTCTTCTGCATTTTTTGCAACATTTTGACATCGCCCAAAGCCTTCCAACCCGGTCCGCGGCCGTAAACATCTGACGTGTTGCGTACTTCCCAGCGGGCAGCAATTACCGGAAATTCATAATATCCTCCGCGTTTGAGCAAATGCCCTTCCGAAGTAAAATACACGGAAGCATAGGGCATATGCAGGGAATCCGATTTATTATCATCAGCCTGCGGATTAGGGACAATAACATGAATTACTTTATGCCAACTGTTCTGTTTTTCTTCAGCTGCCCGACGGATAGAAAGAGGCAACTGGGCTTTGCCGAATTGTTTTTCCATCTGAGAAGGCGTCATGAAAAATTCCCGTCCAAAAGAATTCACCCGGCCTTTTTCATCGGTACCTAATACATATTCTCCCGCCGTAAAAGTACGACAAAAAATAACCCGTTCAAAATCTTCTTCCAGCAAAAAAGCCGCCGTACCAAATACTGCAATTTCTTGATAAAAACTATGTAAGGCGTGATATAAATTAGAACGCGAAAATACCTCTTCCATGCGACGGCGCACTTCATACAACCAGTGACGAGCCGAAGCGTCTGTGCCGCTAGCCGCATCGGCTAGGCGCAGTTCAAACCAACTACGGCTTGGACTGGTCAAACCCGAAACCATGCCGGCACTTAACACCTCTACCGCCAACATAGGATCAGAATCAATCAAACTGCGGTGATCAATTTTCCGCCCGTCATTGGCTTGCTCCCCATCAAAAAAACCGCGCGTCGGAGCAATATAACGAGACAATTCTTTCCATGTTTTTTGCCACGTAGCCGCGTCGGCTTTCATACTATCGTACTGCTGGCGGAAATATTCCGCTGTCATCATTTGTTTTTGAGTCATAAACCACCTTTGAAACTATGTATCTAATTAAAGAAAGTACTTTGAAATTGCTTGAAATTTACTACTATGTAGAAAAGAGAGGAGTATGTATGATTTTGATTTTGTTATTTGTAATTTTAATCGCTTTTCCGGGCTTTTATATTATCACACGAGCTATATTTCCCCGAGGAGCTAAACGAACTGCCGCTTGGATAGCGGGCGGACTGACACTTTTACTGGTTTTGATATTACTGGGTGTCTTACTGGGTTTTTTGATGAAACATCCGTTGTACTAAGTGTAGGGTGCCTGTATCTCGGCTCTATTGTTCGGCACACGACATAACGCGACAACCCTACCCCTACGATATCATTGTTTACATCTACTGTGAATCTGAGCCGGAAACGGCTTAGGAACTGCGGAAGTGTACTACTGTTACTGAGGCTATTATAGCATATTTTGTTAGTAATGTCAAGTTTTATTGTTAGCAAACTATATTTTTTACGTCTAAGAAAATATAAAAAATTGTTAGCATTTTAAATCACGTCGTACTCTGTCTTTGCAAAAGCACGTTGCTCTGTTTTTCTCCCCACCGGAAATGCAAAAGTTAAGGCAAGCGCATCTGCTAAGTCCGGGCTGCGGCCTGTACGCGCCTTTAAGTTTTCTTTACTTTCCAAACGCATTTTTCCGGCGGCATCAAAATCATAACGCAAAGAACACAAATCCGCCTTTAAATCTCCTGTGGCAGGCAAGGCGCCCCCTTCCAGCAGCCATTGCCGCATGTCATTCCACATCTCTGTACGTTTATTGACGTACTGTCCGTTCTTTAGGGCGGCCGCTCCAAAAGCGACCTCTGTCACTTCAAATCCCAGCTGACGCAAACGGTCAATTACCCCGCCGCCACAACCGGCATCCACGAAAACTGCATCCGGATGAAAGGATTGTATATGGGCCGCCACATGAGCCGCTAAAGTCATTTGATCCACTTTTTGTAATACTTCAGGCATAAAGGCTTGCAAACCTTGCCGACGGAAAATCACACTTCGATCCATTCCAAAGCGTGCCGGATCTACTCCGATAATTTTAGGAGCGTGGGCTATATCGGCGGAGCCATAGGCACGTTGACACGCTTCAGATACCAAGCTGACCGGAATTAATACATCCTCCGCGTCTGCCGTAAAATCACATAAATACTCCTGTCGAAATAAATGTTCCGGTGTATGCCGACGAATTTCTTCCAGTTCCGCGGCCGGAATTACCCCTGTCTCATCGGCACGGAACACCCCGCACCACCATAGTGACGGATTTTTTTGAGCAGACAAAAGTGCGTGATTATATAGTTCATAAAATTGATTCTGACCCTTCGGTGTACCCGTAAACAAAGCCCACCCTCCTCTTGACAGTAACATGGGGCGGATAATTTCATAAAATACATCCGGTTTTATCTGTGCATATTCATCTAACACAACACCATCGGCATACGTACCGCGCAAGGCATCCGGATTATCTGCTCCCAGTAGCCAAATCTTTGCTCCCGTCGGTAGTTGCACGCTTAGTTCCGTTTCGCAAAGTTTCACCTGTGGCAACGGGGTCGCAAAACGCTTCATATAATCCCAAGCAATCATTTTGGCTTGTTTCAAAAAAGGAGCCACATAAAAATAACGTGCGGCCGGTCGCGGATTTTGTAAGGCGCTCTTGAGCAAATGATTGATCGCACAAACGGTTTTCCCCATTTGGCGATGCGTAACTAACACGCAGAAACGGTGACTTTCCAAAGCTTGATGGATCAGCATTTGAGGATAACGCGGCTTATAAGGAATTACAATTTCACAGGTATTTTTGACAGAACGTTTCATTCTTTCTCCCAATGCACGACAATGTGTTTAGGAGTAATAACCGGTGTGTCTTTTCCGTCGGTCCAACCCAAAATATTTTTGGCGGTAAATACTGCAAAAGAAGAAGAATAATTTCCACGCAAACTATTCTGAATTAAAATATCTCCCTGCAAATCCCGTGCTTTTTTGGCCGCTTCTGCAAAATCCGGATACTTTTCTTCCCATTGCATCAGTTGCGCTTGTGTTGTGCCCAAATGACGGGCAAATGCGGCAAAAGTAGGCAGTTCGGAGGCGGTTTCTACCAGCGAAACAGAACCATCCTTTTTTTGCACCTCAGTCACCCGAAAAGGCGGCACATCAAAGAAGGAAAGCAATTGTTGGCAAAAGGCGGGTTGATAGCTTAAAGAGGACTTAGCAGACCGGTGCGATTTACGCGTTTTTTTATCGGCAGGTTCTTCAAGCGGAAATAAAGAAGGCGTAGCATGACTTTCCTCGGATAGAGGACTTATTTTTTTAGGCACAAAAACTCCAACAGATATGAAAGTAAGAACTACAGGAAAAATAGAGGAAAAAATACAAACAGGACTGTTCGTATTTTTTTATTATAGCAAATTTTATTAATTTTGTCAAATAACTGCCATTTGTACAGACGAAGGCAATAAGTTCTATAGGAACTTACTATTTTTCGATATCGACGCACACAAGATTTAAAGGCGTAAGAAATTGCTTAGCGTAGCTTAAGAGCCAGCTCATTAATTTCGCGGATTTCTTGCAAGGAAAGCGTAGTCAATTTTTGTTTTTCGCTCTTGGAAACGGGGGCTGTAAACACCTTCTTAAATCCCAAGCGTTGGGCCTCTTCCAAGCGGCGGTCTATCAGAGGAACTTTGGCAATTTGTCCCAAAATACCTACTTCTGCCAAGAAAAGCCAATCATGCGGCACCGGCACTTCTTTTACAGAGCTAATAATTGCGGCACAAACGGCCAAATCTAAAGCCGGGTCTTTGAATTTCACTCCGCCGGCAATACTAACATAGATGTCTTTATTGTCTAAACTTAGTCCCACATGTTTCTCAAGGGCGGCAAATAACATCAGACAGCGGTTTAAATCCATCCCCGTCACCACGCGGCGCGGATAAGGATAATGCGTGGGGCTGGCTAACGCTTGTACTTCTGTAAGTAATGGCCGCGAGCCTTCTAAGGCGAGTGTGTAGGCACGCCCTTTAAGCGCCTGCTGGGAAGAAGTTTGCGCAAAATACTCCCCCGCATTTTCAATCCCTTCCAGGCCATGGCTCGTCATTTTAAAAAGACCGATCTCCGAAGTGGAACCAAAACGGTTTTTATGGGGACGGAGCAAGCGTAGTATATTATCTTTTTCCGTATCAAAGTATAACACACAATCTACCATGTGCTCCAAAATCTTCGGCCCTGCCAATTCCCCATCTTTGGTAACGTGTCCGAGTACAAAAGTAATAATCCCTTTTGGTTTACATAGGCGTACTAATTCTGCGGCACATTCGCGCACTTGCCCGATTGTACCGGCCGAAGAAGTAAATTCCGGATGATACACCGTTTGAATAGAATCCAGTACCAGTACGTCCGGATTTACCTTGTCTACCGATTCAATAATTTTTTGTATATTGGTTTCACAATGCAGGTAGATATTTTCATTCTTCGCGCCCAACCGCTCGGCCCTGCCGGAAATCTGGTTAATGCTTTCTTCTCCGGAAATATACAACACCTTTCGCTGCTTGGCCAGAGCATCTGCGACTTGCAACATTAAAGTGCTTTTACCAATCCCCGGGGCTCCGGCCAGCAAGGTCAGCTGTCCTTTTACCAGTCCGCCGCCTAACAGGCGGTCAAACTCACCGATTCCGGTGGGAATGCGTTCTTCTTGCACAGACCGGCTGTCTGCTAATTTAACAATTTCAGAAGAAAAATCCGTAAAACTGCGCGTGCGGATTTCTCGCTTGCTTTCTTGGGCCTTTACTTCTTCCACCAAGCTGTTCCATTCCCCACAGTCCGGACATTTTCCGGCCCATTTAGCAGATTCATAGCCGCACTTCTGACAGACAAACACCGTTTTAAATTTCATAGCACCTCATTAACGCGCCATAGTGGCTAGGCCAAAGAAAGAGGAAATATCTTGGTCATTAAACGAAATGTTGGCTTTTACGTTAAATTCATTAATTTCTAAAGTATCGCGCATCCAAGCTCCCACAGAGAAATATTTGCTCACGCGGTAATCTAACCCATAAGACAAATTCGGTTTATCAAAGTGACGGTTATTAATCACGCGGTCACGTCCAAAATCACTAAATTCGACACCCGCCGTAAAGCGCTGTAAAAATTCGTGATTATAAAACGGTTTAACTTCCAGTGCCAATCCACCAGCCCCACGTATAATACCGGCTGACACATTGGCCCATTGGTTATATAAGCCCAGACGAACATCCAATTTATTGCGTTCCAAATAATCTTTCTCATCTAATTTATCATCTTTATTACCCGCATTTGCTATACCGACCCGGTAATATGTATATCCGCTGGACGGGAAAATTTCTAAAGCCAAATCGCTGCCGGCTACTTTAGAATGGGGCGCATAAAACATATCAAAATCCCAATAGACGCGAAATCGGCTCATCTTACCCACAAAGCTTTTCACTTCTGTCATGGTTTCTTTAAGCTCGCTGACACTTTGTTTTACCTGCTCTTTCATTTCTTTGTCTTTAATGACTGCACCCAGCACTCCCTCTTCGTTGGTAATACTGTCCATAACAGCATTTAATTTTTCGGTAATTTGCTCCAAGTTTTGCATGGAAGCAGAAATATAAGGCCGCATAGTCATCACTAATTGATTGACGTTAGCAGAGAGCTGGCGGATGTCGCGCATGGCGTCGTTAAGTTGCGCTCCAAATTGGCCCTGATTATTAATACTGTCTACCAGTTGGCGGACACTTTGCATGGTGCTGGCAATTTGTTCGTCCATCGGTTTCTCATCAATTCCACGCACATATTCGCCGGGCTCTATCCGTCCCAAAGCGGCATTTCCTTGCACCACTTTTACATATTTTGTACCGATAATCCCCGTCATAACCACAGAAAATTGAGCTCCTTTATATAATGGCACACTCTCATTAATCGCCGCTACTACAATGACTTTGTCCCCTTCAATTTTGATATGCTTTACTTTTCCTACTTCCACGCCGGCTAATTTAACGGCGGCTTTCACCGGCAAGCCGGAAACATCGGCAAATTCTACATTCACCTCGTAATTTCGTGAAATAGAAAATCCGCCCAATAGATACAAAGAGAACCCCAAGACCGCTAGTCCCAGTACTGTAAAAATACCCAATTTTGTTTCTGGTTTCATATATCCCTCTCGTTTCAACTCTTAATCCCGTAATTTCATTTGAATCGGCCCGTGGCTGCTTCCATCCACAAACTGCCTCACATACGGATTATCAGTGTTTCTAAAATCTTCCGGCGTGCCATACAACATCACGCGTCCTTCATACAAAAAAGCAATGTAATCGGAAATCTTAAAAGCAGAATGCATATCATGTGTAATTACCACGGACGTAATGCCTAATTTATGCTTCATCTCTAAAATCAAATCGCTAATAATATCCGACATAATCGGATCCAATCCGGTGGTAGGTTCGTCGTACAAAATACATTTAGGACTGACTGCCAATACCCGCGCCAAACTCACACGTTTGCGCATACCGCCCGATAATTCAGACGGGTTTAGCAGAGCAACATCTTCTTTCAAACCTACCATAGCCAGCTTTTCTTTCACAATAGCCGGATATTTTTCCTTCGGAATATCGGTTAAATAAGACAGACCAAAAGCTACATTTTCTCCCACAGTCATGGAGTCAAATAAAGCGCCTTCTTGGAACAAATATCCAAAATGCCGCCGGATGACGGCCAAACGCATGGGATCTGTCACCTTGGTAATGTCACGTCCATTGACTAAAATCTGCCCGCTGGTGGCGTTGTGCAAACGCATTAAACATTTAATGAGCGTACTTTTGCCCGAGCCGGATCCGCCTAAAATAGTAGTGACTTTTCCGTCCTCTATTTTCAGGTTTACATCACGCAATACTTTGCGCTCGCCGTACGCTTTTTCTAAATGTTTAAT
>JAZNEO010000223.1:0-7542 GCA_045588685.1 Candidatus Avelusimicrobium sp.
TGGCCGGTGCCGAGGGTGTAAGGACCTACTTTTACTTCGCGGGTTTTATACATTATTTATCCTCTTGTGAAACAGACTGTGTTTGTGCGGCCGGTTTATTGAAAAAAATACGTTTAATATCCGAATACGAAGCATATAACACTAAGGCAATTAAAATATAAAAGCCTACATTGGCGGCCCGTGTGAGTGCTTTCATAGAAGGCAAGCGGTGTGTAAGCCCTTCCCATAAGAACACGAGTGCATAGCCGCCGTCCAATATGGGAATGGGAAATAAATTAAATAAACCCACCGCCAGCGAAAGCATAGCAATTAAAAAGATGAAATTTTCCAGTCCGGTATGTACCGATTTATGAATAATGTTGACAATGCCGATCGGACCGGCCAAATCCGGAGCTTTTTTGTGGGTAAAACTATCCCACAGGGATTTTAAAGAAAATTTGGTCCAATACCAACATTGATACACCCCTAATCCTACAGAGGCCAGCGGTCCTACGCGGTTGAGCTGGCTTTTGGCCATAATGCCCAATACGTGCGGATGGTCGGGTAAAAATTCGTCTGCTTTTACGGTAAAGGGAAGTTTTTCTTCTCCGCGGGCAACGACCAGTTGCAGATCACCTTGCAAATCTTTAAGCGCCTGATTTAATTCCAGCCAGTTGGCGATCGGTTTTTCATTAACCTCTAGCACTAAATCGTCTACCTGTAATCCGATAGCCTCAGCCGGGTATTTTTCGGCAAGTTGGCCAATGCGCGCCGGCAATTTGGCAGGGTCTTGTTCGGGCATACCGCGCCAGTAAATTAAGGCACTAAAAATCACAGCGGCCAGTACATAATTAAACAGCGCGCCATTTACCACCATAAAAAATTTGGCATACCATTTCTTGGCGGCAAATTCTTGCGGTTTGGGGGCTGGATCGTCTTGGTCTAAGAACATTTTTCCTTCCGGCTCCACAAAGCCGCCAAACGGAATAGCGCGGATTTGAAAATCCGTTCCTTTGGCGGATTTCTTATGCCAGAGAATTTTGCCAAAGCCGAAGGAAAATTCTTTGACCCCAATACCCGTTAAACGGCAGGCCAAGAAATGACCGAATTCGTGAATAATAACAATTGGGCTTAACGCCACTAATACCCCAAATACAGAAAGCAACATATTGACTCCTTATAGAACAGCTTTTTTGTATTTTTTTTCTGCCAAACACACGCGGGCTTTTTCTTTGGCCCATTCATCTGCCTCTGCGGCCTGGTTAAGCGTAATGCGCCCGGGCTTGCTGTAGGTGTCTTTTAACACCGTATAAATCAGTTTGGCAATATCGGTAAATTTGATTTGTTCCTTTAAAAAGGCCTCTACCGCCACTTCATCAGCCGCACTGAGCACCGTGGGGAAAATGCCCCCGCGCGCATAGGCAGCTAAGGCCAAATCTAAACAGGGAAAGCGGTCAAAGTCCGGCTCAAAAAATTCTAATTTTTGCGCTTGAAATAAATTGAGTGGCTGTACCGGGCTGGGCATCCGCTTGGGATAGGTAATGGCATATTGAATGGGGATACGCATATCCGGCTCACTCATCTCGGCCAAAATGGCTCCGTCTACATATTCCACCGCGGAGTGGATGAGCGATTGCGGATGAATGACAATTTGCACTTTTTCTGGGGGCAAATTAAATAAATTCATAATTTCTATGGCTTCAAAGCCCTTATTCATTAAGGTAGCAGAATCAATGGTAATTTTTTGGCCCATTTTCCAGCGCGGATGATGTAAGGCCTCTGCCGGCGTAACAGTAGATAGGGCTTGTTTACGCCGGGCAAACGGGCCGCCGGAAGCGGTTAAAAATACTTTGGAAATAGCTTTATTTTCTTTATGATAAGAGTCCGCATCAATGCCTTCCAAACATTGAAAAATGGCGGAAGGTTCGCTATCTACCGGGATGATAGTTGCTTTCCAACGATCACACTCTTGCATAACGGTTTGCCCGGCCATGACCATGGGTTCTTTATTGGCCAGTGCAATGGTTTTGCCGGCTTTAATAGCGGCAATCAGCGGCTTAAACCCCACCGAGCCGACCAGCCCGTTAATGACTAAATGGGCGGAAGGCAAGGAAGCTAAAAAGATTAAACTTTCCATTTCCGGCGGTAAGAGTTGGGTGCCGGCAGGCATTTGGGTTTTGATTTTTTCGTAAGCGGCTTCATCCAGTACAGCGGCAAAACGGGGTTTGAATTGATGAACTTGTTTTAGGAATAAATCGGCGTTGCGGTGTGCGCTCATGCCTAGGACGCGGTAGTCTTTGCCCAGCATAGAAATCACGCTTAAAGAAGAAGTGCCGATAGAGCCGGTAGATCCTAAAATAATGATATTTTTCATAATCCCATGTACAGTACAACGTAATAAAAGATAGGCGCTAGTAAGAGGTACGAATCAAAGCGGTCTAAAAATCCGCCATGTCCGGGTAGTAAATTAGAGGAATCTTTTACACCGGTAGAACGTTTGATGACCGATTCCGATAAGTCAGATACTTGCCCTACGACCGCAATTAAAATCCCCAGCCAAACGGTTTGTTTAATAGATAATACTTCCGGCAAAAAGAGATGTTGCATCAGCAGTGCACCGCCCACAGCCAGTAAGGTGCCGCCCATGGCCCCTTCCCAGGTTTTTTTCGGGCTGACCTCTTTATTGAGTTTGTGTTTGCCTAAAAAACGGCCGGTAAAATAGGCCCCCGTGTCGCAAATCCACACGGTTACAATCATCAGCAGTGTCAAATATTCGCCGTTTGTGGCAATATCGCGGATATTAATAAGGTGGGCCAGCGACCAAGGAATGAGGAAAATACCGACAAAGGTATTGGCCACCCGGTCCCAACTGCGGCGCGGGGTGAGCACTTCTATGAGTAAAGTACCACACAACACCACACTAATAGAAAAAGGATATAAATTGTCCGGCAATTCTAAAGACGGAATGGTTGCCCGGCCCAAAATGGCCACCGCCCCCATCAGCGCGCCGAACAGCATCAAGGAAACAAAATGCACGGGTTTTTTGCCCGCGCGCAACACTAAGCCATATTCATATAAACACAGCAAGATGATACCGGCCACAAAGGCCATGTACACCACGCCGCCAAAATGGATAGCGGCTAAAATGAGAGGAACGCCGATGACGGCGGTTAAGATACGAGGTAATAGCATACAGGTATTTTAGCATATTTACGACTTTTTCAGTTGTTGCGCTAAACGCACGAAATGCAAGACGCAGGGTCTTGCATTTCGTTGCTATCCAATCAACAATTTTCCACATTTGGCCGATTTTTGGTTTTTGCAACCTAGGCATACCTGCAGTATGGCCATACAATTGCTCAAACTCAAAACTCGGCTCAAATCTGAAAAATCAGAAAAGCTGACGTAAAATTTAGTTGTATACGCGGACAGCATCTCCATATACGCCTTTCATATAACTACAGACTGATTTTCCAACAGCTCCTCCTCCACTACACGAATAATCATTGGGGTCATTTGGAAAATAATGAAATTCAATTTCTACATTAGCATTATTATCGTCTTTATAGTCATCAAAATATATATAAATTTCGTCACTAGAACAGGTACTCAAAACTACATGAAATTTATTTAATTCTCCCTCATTACTTGCGTTAGGATTATCATCAATAACATCCCACTGGACCGGCTGTAATGCTGCAAAATTTCTGCAAATGTTGTTCCCTGTGACTGATCCTTCCAAGAAAGCAAGACGAGCTTCTTTTTCAAAAGTGCTCATTAACTGAAAAATCCCTGCCCATCGAGTTCGTTCTACCGCATTTTTATATTGCGGCAGGGCAATGGCAGATAAAATGCCGATGATAAGGACGACGACGAGTAGTTCAATGAGGGTAAAACCGACACAATGTGCCTTCCTCATGCTAGTCCCTTCTGTCATCCCCGAGATTTGTAATCGGGGATCTCGTCGTTTATTAAGTAAGGTTGAGATTCCCGATAAAAACTTTCGGGAATGACATAATATATTATTTTTGTTGTGTTTCATAACTGGCTCCTTTTTTCTGTTTTGAAACCCAACAAAAACGGCCGTATTACTTGAGCCTTTTACCCTAACCCAAATAAAACAGCCGTGGTTTGCCGTTCTAATGAACGGCAAACACTCGGCACCACACATCCAAGGGATCAGCTCGGATATGTAGTGCCTAAAACGACTGCTTTTGGAGGGTAAAAGTGCCTTGGGGTCTCCAAAGCTCTCCGTATTCTGCATACGGTTCCAAAAACAGATGAAATTGTGTACGTCTCTTCTAGTATAACAAATTTTTATTTTCTTATTTTCTATTTTGCCCCAATACCCTTAAAATTGGTATGATGTATCTATATATTGTAATGGAGAAATCCTATGGCAAAAAATGACCTCACCACGCGGAACTTGATGCTGGACAGTTTAAAACAATACGCCAAGAACCGCATCTCTCATGAGTTTATTCGCGAGCATGACGCGAAAAACGAAATGCCTTTAGAAATTTTAAAAGAGATGTATGATCACGATATTTTGGGTATACATCTGCTCTTAATTCCGGAAGAATATGGCGGTCTTAGTGGCCAAACAACCGAAATTTACCGTGTTTGCGAGCAGTTGGCGCGCATTGATTTAGGCATTGCCACTGGCGTGTTTGCTACGTTTTTAGGTAGCGACCCGATTAACGTGGGCGGTACCCCGGAACAAAAAGCCAAATGGTTCCAAAAAATTGCCCATGAAAATAAACTGGTTGCCTACGGAGCCACAGAGGCCGATGCCGGTTCTGACTTAGTATCCTTGCGCACGCGTGCAGACCGGGTGGAAAAGGACGGCAAAATTGTCGGCTATAAAATTACCGGCAGTAAAATGTGGATTTCCAACGGCGGCGTAGCCGATATTTATACGGTACTGGCCTTGGCTCCGGGCGGCCCGAGCTGGTTTATTGTCGAAAAGGGAACCCCCGGCTTTACGCAAGATGCCCACGAAGATAAACACGGCATTCGCCTGTCTAACACCGCCGGACTGGCCTTTGATGAAGTATATGTACCGGCCGAAAATTTAATTGGACTGGAAGAAGGCAAAGGATTTTTGCAAGCCCAAGCGGTATTTGGCTACACGCGTTTAATGGTGGCGGCCTTTGGTTTGGGCGGCGGCGAAGAAGCAGTGGAAACTGCCTTGCGCTATGCCCAACAGCGCATACAAGCCGGCGGCCCGCTCGCGCAAAAACAGGGCTTTATGCTCAAACTCATTACGCCACATTATGTGCGCTTTGAAGTGGCCCGTGCGTATATTGATTGGACGGCTAAACAGTTGGAAGTCAATAATCACGGGCTGGCTACCGAAGGGGCCATTGCTAAATTATACGCCACCGAATCGGGCAACAAAGCGGCCGAAGATGCCATTCAGGCCATGGGCGGATTTGGTTATACCAAAGAATTTGCCGTGGAAAAAATCAAACGTGACGTCAAAATTACCTGCATTTATGAAGGTACCAGCGAAGTGCTGGAAATGACCATTTTCCGCGGACGCTGGCAAGAACATTTAAAGAGCCGCGGCCAATACTATATTAAACAAGCCGAAGAATTTGAGGCCTTGCACGCCCAACACCCCGACGTGGGGGCAGACAGCGTGGCGTTAGGTTTTAGAGCCTTGGCCCGCGTGTTGGAAGATTGCCGCGCACAAAAATTAACCCGCCACCAATACATTACCTTTATGTTAGGTGATTTAATCAGCGAGGCGGAAGTGGCCGCTGTATTTGCCAAACAATGTGCCGAAGGAAAAGTGACGGAAGGCAGCCGCTTTGACTTAAATTCGCTTAAAATTATGTCCCGTGTCAATGCCCGTTTGAGTGCGTTCAAAATCGCTACCGATGGTATGAAGCTCATTTTGGGCGTAGGGGCGGCTCCTGCTCAAGAACTGTCTCAAGCGGTCAATTTGGTCGGTATCGAAGAAAAAATGACCGGACTGATTAATGACGAAGATTTGGTTTCTGCCAAACTCCGTGAAATTTTTAAGGCATAAGGAAACTGTATGAATATTATTGTATGTATTAAACAAGTACCTGACTCTACACAAGTAAAAGTAGACCCCAAAACCGGCACCTTAGTCCGTGCCGGAGTGCCCAGCATTTTAAACCCGTACGACCACTACGCTTTGGAAAAGGCCTTGGCTATTAAAGCCAAAACAGGCGCCAAAGTAACCGTGCTTTCCATGGGCCCCAATCAAGCCGTGGCAGTTTTGCGTTTGGCTTTAGCTTTAGGAGCTGATGAAGGCGTGCTGTTATCTGACCGTGCGTTTGCCGGATCTGATACTTGGGCCACCGCGTATGCCTTGGCAACGGCTGTTAAAAAAATCGGTCAATACGATTTGATTTTGTGCGGTCAAATGGCAATCGACGGAGACACCGCTCAAACCGGCCCCGAAATGGCGTATCACTTAAACATTCCGCAAATTACTTTTTGTGACGGCGTAGACAGTGACGGACAACGGGTGGTGGTGAAAAAACTTATTGAAGGCGGTCACCAAATTATGCAGGCCGATTTACCGGTGCTGATTACGATGACTATGCCGGCTGATTATGTGGCGAAATATCCGTCTTTCTTAGCCGCGCACAAAGCCCAAGATAAACAAATTTTTGTTTGGACGGCGGCTGATATCGGCGCAGATGTGCACAAGTTAGGATTAGAAGGTTCGCCTACCCGTGTGTCGCGCATTTTTCCGCCGGCGGTGCGTCAGAAAGGGGAAATGATTAGCGGTTCTGCCGAAGAAATGGCCGCTAAATTCATTGAAATTTTGAAAAAGGAGAGTTTTATCAAATGATTCAAGTATCTGAAAAATGTGTTGGTTGTGGCAAATGTGTCAGCACCTGTCCGTTTGGTGCGCTCTCCTTGGTCAACCGTAAAGCGGTGCCGAGTGCCAGCTGTACCATGTGCGGTGCGTGCGTAGGCGTATGTCCGGTGAAAGCCTTATCTTTGCCGACAGCCGGTGCGGTCAAAAAAGATTTATCAGCCTACAAAGGAGTGTGGGCGTTTATTGAAATTGCCGATAATGGTCAAACCCAAAGTGTGCGTTCCGTTGGTTTGGAACTCTTAACCAAAGGGCGCGAATTGGCCGACCAATTAGGCGAAGAATTAGCCGCCGTGGTAATCGGAGACGGAGTAGAGAAGTATTTTGCGGAATTATCCTCCTACGGGGCTGACAAAATTTATGCTGTCAGCGGTCCGGCTTATCACGATTACAATACCACCGCGTATGCCAACGCGCTGATTACTTTGATTAAAAAGTATAATCCCAGTGTGGTGCTTTATCCGTCCACCTATATCGGGCGGGATTTGTCCCCGCGTGTGGCGGCGGAACTTTTTGTGGGGCTGACGGCTGATTGTACGGGCCTGTCTATTGCAGACGGACTTTTAATTCAAACCCGTCCGGCTTTTGGCGGAAATATTATGGCAGACATCAAATGTCCGGACTATCGTCCGCAAATGTCCACCGTGCGCCCCAACGTATTTAAGAAAGTGATTACGCGCCCGGGCAGTATGGCGCAAGTG
>JAZNEO010000224.1:0-8830 GCA_045588685.1 Candidatus Avelusimicrobium sp.
TGGAATGTGCGCAGTTATAATGCGGCCTTAACGCCAAAAGCAGTAGATGCCAAGCGCGCCCGCGAGTGTACGCAAGGGGCAGATTTGGTGGTGTTAACCAGTTTACAGTGGGCCGACAAAACAAATATCAATCAGAAAAACACCATCCGTGCGTTGATGGAAGAAAACCCGCGCCATGTTTTTATTTCCACGATGAGTCCGTACGATATTGCCAACTATCCTACCGCCAAAACGGTGCTGGCCACCTATGGTCTGAATAAATATGTATTACAAACCGCGGCGGACATTATTTTAGGTAATCAAAAGGCACAGGGAAAACTGCCGGTCAAACTGCCGGAAGAGATGAGTAGATAGATTAATGTTTCCGTTTTGCGGCCCATATTTCATATACGGCAGGCAATACGGAAATGACAATAATCCCTACAATCACAAAATGAAAATGCTTTTGCATGACCGGTAAATCAGCAAACCAATACCCGCCGCCGGCAAATAAAGCAACCCATAACACAGCCCCTATCAAGTTATAGGAAATAAAACGCAGGTAAGTCATTTTTCCAATGCCCGCCACAAACGGGGCGAAGGTGCGGATAATGGGAATAAAACGGGCCAAAATAATCGTTTTTCCGCCGTATTTCTCATAGAAATCATGGGCGCGGCGCAGGTGATTTTTATTAAAAAGCCAGCTGTCGGGACGGGTAAATACTTTCGGCCCCAACCATTTGCCAATTTCATAATTGACTGTATCTCCAAGCACGGCAGCGGCAAACATTACCGGTACCAAAATCCATAAATTAATAGGACTGCCCGGCCGCGAAGCCAAAGCTCCCGCCGCAAATAACAGAGAATCTCCGGGTAAAAACGGAGTAACTACTAATCCTGTTTCACAAAAAATGATGCAAAATAATAGCACGTACAGCCACGGCCCCAATGTGCCGGCCAGTGCGTTTAGATATACATCTAAGTGCAAAAAGATATAGAAAATCTGCGATAAAAATTCCATGTATATATTGTAGCAAAGACGCTATGTCAAAAAAATAGTCAAAATTTTTAGAGTTCTCCACGCACCGTTATCCCACATTACCACTCCCTGTCGTTCCGCATTCACAGCCCCCTGTCATTCCGCAGTGCCGTAGTGCGGGATATAGTCGTTTCGCAATAACATTATACCCCGCACAGAAACTCAGCGCTGGGGTTTTTTCTATTTCACTTCCAATTGATTGGTGGCAGTGTGTGCGGCAAATTCCGGCGCATACATGGATTGTATCTGCGCAGGCAGTGCGTGGTACACACCGGACAGCGTAGGCCGTAAGGTATAGCGCAAGGTGTAAGTACCCGCCGGAACGCGGTCGATGAAGAAATTAGTCGCTCCGTCGCGTACTTCTCGGTAGAAACTCAAGGCATTCCATGTCCAGCCGCTTGTCAAATCCGTATTTTCAAATCCGGCCGGTTTGGGATCGGCCAGCAGTACATAGTCAAACGCAGAAGAAGCGGTAACCGTTAGTTCCACTTCTACTTCACTGCCCACTGGGATTTGCTCCTGCGGTTGTAAGGCGCGTACTTTTTCCCGTCCGTCTTCCTGATATTTAAGCAGGTAGCGACGTTGTACATTTATTACCCCTTCGGGCGAAGCGTTTGCTTGCGCAGTAGTGTATACCGCATCTAACGTGACAAAAGAGGTCAAACCGCCTTGTTTGCTGGCTTGGGCCGTATAATCTTTTTCAGAAATATCCGGGGCGATTTTGGTCCAAGTAAGCGGGCCGCTCCAATCAAACGGTTCCACGCGAATGGATTTTTTTTGCCCATCCCATTGCAAGGAATACTCCGCCGGGTCATTAAGTAGGCCGCGGCGTTGCATGTAATCAAGCAAGGTGTAAATGGCTTCTGCGGTAGAGGCACTATCGCGCCAGGCTTGCGCCTTGCGGTTAAACAAAATCCATTTTACCAGTCCGGCCGCCTGCTCGTCATTTGGACGTATTTCTAACAAGGTGCGCAGGGTTGCCGTTTGCGTAGCCAAGGTGTCGTTATACCATAGCCAGCTTTGTGCTTCCGGCGCAAAATACGAACCGGTAACAGGATTGGTTTGCACACGGGAAAGCACTAAATTTAAATACTCATTGGCTTTCGTTTTATCGCCCAGCCGGTAATAAGCCGCGGCGGCATAGGTTTGCCCCAGCGGGGTCATATAACGGCTATGTTTATCTGCATAAGAAAGCCACTTTTGTATGGGGGCTTTCTTGATAGATTCCCACGTCTGCGGGAAGGCAGTATATACGTAGGCCGCATATAAAGCATACGATACCGTGGAAGCATGAGGCGTGCTCTGCGTCAAATTATTTTCAATGCGGGAGGACATCCACGCCAATGCCTTTTCGGCGCTGGAGCGATTTACTTCTCCTCCGTAGCGTAAAATTTGCCCGTAGGCCGCCAGTATTTTAAGCGTAATAAATTCACTGGATTGTCCGCCGGGCATCCACGAAAAACCGCCTGCTTGGGTTTGGTAGGCTACTAGCTTTTGCTCTAAGCGTTTTTTGGCGGCGTCAACAGAGGCCGGATCAAATAAATCTGCCAGGAATGCTTCTGATTGCACCCCTCCTTTGGAGGCTTGTAACCACGGAGTTTGGCTCAGCAGTAACAAACGGGAAGGATCTTGTTCTTCCCATGCCGGCAGCTGGGTGTTTCGTTTGGGCAATTGTCCTACAGCCTGTTGCAGTAACGGATAGGCTGTATAAAAGGCTTGCACAACTGCCAACGGAGCATAACTGTTCACTAAGCTTAGCGCATCTTTGTAAGCAGGTTGTAACAGCTGGGGCATGGCATTGAGCACACTGCGCAGTAAACTGGGATCCAAACGCAAGGTTACGGAAGAAACCTCCCGCGTGTCATCGGGTTGGAGCAGGTTTTCCAAACGTAAAGTTTGAGGCTTATCCTCCAAGGCGGCCGTGACACTGTCTACCACGCGCGATATCGCGGGCAACAAAGGCAAGGTGCGGCTTTCGGCATCGGTGTAATTACCGCTTCGCACCGTAGCCGTAATTTGCGCCATACCCACTCCTTTCGGTACCGATACTTTCCACGTAACAGCTTGGGTGGATCCCGCCGGTACGGAAATCGTTTGCGTGGCCTTTTCAATTCCAAAAGCGGCCGCAGCCGAGACCCCGTCTTTCACAAGGTCTAAAGTGATTTCTGCTGTGCGCTTTTTACTGGTTGTATTGGTGACTTGTGCTACCAAAGTGCTTTGGTCTTTTTCACGCCAGAAACGGGGCAAAGACAAGCGGATCATTACATCTTTTCGGCTGACCGTTTGGGCTTGATACGAGCCTATCTCTACACGCGGCGTGAACGCAAAGGCTTGTATATTCCATGCCGTCAAACTTTGCGGGAAAGTAAACGAGGCAATTGCTTTTCCGGCCGTGATAGGCAACATGGGATTGAAATAAGCCGTTTCCGCAAAATCGGTGCGGGGGGTGGGCGTGTTGCCGGCAGAAGAGCCCGCCACACGTTCAGATTCGGCAACGGCCCCGGCAGATTCTTCCATAGTATCGTTTACCGCCATATCCATAGTGGCGGCCGATTTAGCCATTAACATCATGGGGGCGGCGGCCCCTCTTGTAGCGAACATACGTTTGCTTTGGTAAGAGTGGTAATAGGCCTGCAAATTTAACCGCGGCGGTTGGGGCAATTCTAATGGGTCGTTCAGTTGGCGGCCCGTAAAATGCCGTTGGGCGTAGGTTTGAAAACGGCTATCTGAAAAATTAGTCCGTAGCGAAGCGGACGGATATAGTTTTTCCATCGATAGCAACGGAGAAATAGCGGCATAATAATCCAGCGATTTGTCATATACCCGCAAGGAAGCTTGTCCGTTAATAGGATTGGAAGCCGCATCTTTAGCGGTCAATTTCCAAGATACCCGCTCTCCCGGTTGTACATGGTCGGGCACGTTTATCGTTAAAGACAGCGCTTGATTATCATGCGGAACTTGTACAAAGGTTTGTCCTTGATACATCTGATAATCACTGGCTCCAAACCAACGGATATAAACGCCGCCACGCCAGGCAGGCAGAATGGGTAATTGATAAATTTCCGCACCATCTGCTAAGCGTTCTTGTTTGGCAAGGAATTGTCCGTCATCATATATTTCCAGTTGTTTTACTCCGTGCAAATCTTGCGCGCCTAATAAGATTTTAGCCACAGAGCCCGGATAGTAACTCTTTTCTTGTACAATCGCTACTGCCGGCAAAGCCAAAGAAGATTTGGGAGCGGCTACCAAAAAAACCAATTCCGCCGTCTCTGCATTTTTAGCGCTTAATTTAATTTTATAAATACCTTCCGGTAAACTGGGCAAGTTCAACATGACGGGTTCCCCTTTTTCAACCGTAACGGCGTGCGTTGACACTAAGCGCAATTCTTTGTTTTTACCGTACCAGTTTTCCAACGAATTTTCCTGTCGGAAATTAGCGGTCGGTTTCTCGGCGGAGAACACATTTTCCAGTTCTATAATTTCTGCGGTAAATTTGCCGGCAATAGGCTGATTGTTAATATCGGTCAGTTCTATTTCGGCTAAACTTCCGGCAGTATGTTGCTCGTAAAAACCTTTTGTAAAGGAGGCCTTAAAAAATACGGCGTGTTGGCTGGCTTTATAATCGGACGTCGTGTCAATGGCGCGGCCGGAGGCATCTCTTACCGATGCTTCTACGTGGAAAGTAGTCGGCCAAGAGGTATCTTTTCCGGCTGTAGGTACGAAGGAAATCGTGAAGTTGCCGTCGGCATCGGTGGTTGTTTCTCCATGGGCAATAATTTCCGGTTGTTGAGCCGGCATCGGACGCCACCACCAACAGAAAGGACGGAAATACTGACGGGTTACCTTGTATTGCACCGGAGCTTTGACAAGGGGGCTGCCTACGTAGTAAGCCGCTTTGCCGGTAATATGAGCGGTTTTTCCGTACTGCAAGGTTGCGGCCGGAGAAAGCGAAACTTCATATTCGGGACGTTTATATTCTTCTACCGCTAGGTCATAATAGGCATTTGCTGTGCGGCCGTCATATTTGTAGGTGGCTTGTACTTGATAAGAACCTAGCAATCCTTCTTGCGGTAACGTAAAAGAAAGCTGGGCCGTACCGTAGGCGTTGAGGGACACCGTTTTGTCCAGTATGGATTGGCCGTTAACATCACGCACCTGTACTTGCACCTTTGTATTATTCGGCAGAGTCTTGAGACCACGTCCGGCTTCTTCCAGTCCATAAACAGCTAGCGTTACGTTTTGACCCGGACGGTATACAGCCCGGTCACTTTCTACGTATAAACGTACGGGTTGAGGATTGGAAAAGTAAAAATAAACCGAATTGGTTAAAAAGGCGGTGCTGCCCTGAGTTTCTGCTTTGGGTAAGATAAAGGACGAACGGTCATTGCCATTTACCTGGATGGTTTGGGGCAAAGTCAGGACGCCCTTGTCGTTGGTTGTGCCATGGCTGCGGTTGCCTTTCCAATCTGTAATGTAGGTGACAGCGGTGTTTGGTTGCGGCTGGCCTGTTTGCAAATTCCAAGTGTATATTCGAAAAACGGGAGGAGTGTAAGTCTGCGCCTGACGGGTATGATACTTAGCAGGGTCATCCTCTATAGCGGCCGTGACAAAAAGAGCCAATTCCGTATTGTTTAAGACTACCGCCTGCACTGGCGCTGTTTGAGGATTAAAAGTTTCATCGTAGGATAAGACGGCTACATAGAACCCACGAGCCTCAAGAGGAGGAAGTTCCCAGACTTGCTTTGTAAAAGCGTGAGGCTTGTCGTAGGAAATGGATTTACTCAAATGTGAAAGCGGTGTGCGTGTAAGTAACTGAGGAATTTGGTCGCTCTGAATTTGAGTTAAATAATGCCAAGAAGTGGGAGCTTTTTCTTTGTTCCATTTTTGTAATTCTTCTTGTGTAACGGTATATAAACGCAAATATACGGTGGATATATTGCGGGCAGAGAAAGATAAGCGGGTATGTTGCGGGTCTTGGCTGAAAGCGGGGCTTTCTATGTCTAAAACCGGTTGGCGGATTTCTTGGGCCAACTGTTTGCATGATTCGCTGTAATAGTTGCTCGCTAATGTTTGGGCACTCCAGTCACATAGTTGGGCGGCTTGGATGTATTGTTGGTTTTGATTTAACAAACGGGCTGCTTTTAAGGCGGCGTAGGCTTGGCCGTAATCGGCCTTATCGGTGCCCAATGAGCGTATCCAACGACCTAACTTGCTCCAGATACTGGTTTGTTGGGTATATCCGCTTAAGGCTTGCAAAATTTCTATTGCTTTTTGGCGGGTTTTTTCTTGATTATCAAACGTGAAAAAGGAAGGATAATCAAACGGTAAAGTGATACGGTCCGTTTGCCAAATCAAGCGGGCATCGGCACGGTTTTTCCCTTCTAATTGGGCCGCTTCCGCCAGTAAATACTGTAACTTTTGTATATCTTGTTTGGAAGAAGGAGCGGGTACACGATCCCATGAAAGCATATCCTCTGCCCGAAGGGGGGATACAGCCTCATTTTCCAGTTGGTTTTTCCATTGTAACAGTACAAAGTCAAACAAAGTCGGAATGGCTTTTGTGTCAGTATCTTGCAGTTCTAAAATGAGCGTTTCTTTTTCAATGGGAGCTTCAATGAGTTGTTTGCGTAAGGTCCATAATTGTTCAAAACTTTCATTAATTTTGTCTTGCCATTGGGCGGCACTAAGCTGCTCTAAATCGCCTTCGTCCTCGTCGGATGAGGAAAGGCCGAAACGATAGGTGTTTTGTACCCGTTGAGCGGTTTGGATTCGGTATAACAACAGGCGCGCTTGCCACAAAGACTGACTGGACAATTCAAACCCGAAGGCACTTTGAGCCGCTTGCATATATTTGCCGAGCATATATTGGCAGCCGACAATGCGTAATTGAACTTGATATAAAGTATCTTGTTTGGCTTGCGGCAATAAGGTTTGATACGTTTTCAAGGCCTGGCTAAAGCGGCCGTCGGCATAATCTTTTTCGGCCTGCGCTAAGGTTTGGGCGGCCGAAGAAAGAGAGATAAAACAAACTACCAACAAAAGAATTTTTTTCATGATTTCTCCGTGTTATATAGAAAATCTCTTTGCGCAAAGCGTCAAAGAGATTTTCTAGTTTTTCAAAAGCGCACTTACATTTTTTCGGGGGCGCTGACTCCTAAAAATTCTAATCCTTTCCGGATCCGTTCGGCCACCCGCTGGCAGATTAACAAGCGGGAGCGGGTAAGCGGTAAATTGTTTTCATCGAGCACGCGGCAATTATCGTAGAACGAGTGGAACAATCCCGCTAATTCCATCAAATACGTCGGCAAATGATGGGGGCTCATATCTCGCAGACAGGCCCGTAATACCGGCTTAAACCATATTAACTTAAGCAGTAAAGTGCGTTCCGGTGCGGAAAGCGGCATTACAATTTCGCCGGGCTCCCACCCTTTTTGGGCGGCGGCGGCAAAAATGGAATGAATGCGCGCGTGCACATATTGAACATAGTAGACCGGATTTTCATTGGATTGTTTTTTAGCCAATTGAATATCAAAGGTCATCTGTGCGTTTGGTGTACGACTGGAGAAGAAAAAGCGGCAAGCATCAGTGCCGACTTCATCAACTAATTCCCGCAACGTAATAAATTTACCGGCCCGTTTGGACATTTTCACTTGTTCGCCGTTATCTAACAAGTGTACTAACTGGTGAATAATAGGGGTAAAAGATTTTTCTTCTTTTCCTAAAGCATGCACGGCGGCCTTCATACGCGGCACATAACCGTGATGATCCGCCCCTAAAATATCAATCAATTGGTCATAACCGCGGTCAAATTTATTTTTATGATAGGCAATGTCTGCCAAGAAATAAGTAGGCCGTCCGTCTGTGCGCACCAAGACGCGGTCTTTGTCGTCTTTGGCTTCTTTGTCTTGGGTGGAACCAAACCATACGGCATCGTCTTTTTTATACGCATAACCGTTATCTTCCAATGATTTTAATGCTTTTTGTACGGCTCCGGCCTGATGTAATTCGGATTCGCGGAACCAGCGTGTAAATTGCACGCGGAAAGCATTCATATCATCTTGTTGGGTTTTAATTAAATATTCCATAGCCCAACGTCCATAGTCTTCTTCTTTCAAATCTTTCGGAGCCACTTTGGCCATATCAATCAGATACGAACCATGGTATCCGTTTTCCGGCGGCTCTTGTCCATTGATGCGAGCTTTGAGAGAGGCCGCCAGCATTTGAGCTTGGTTACCGGCATCATTAACATAGTATTCGCTGTCGCACGAATAACCTAATGCGCGATAAATGCGCACCAAACTGTCTCCCAATGCCGCTCCGCGCCCAGATGCCATATGCAAAGGACCGGTCGGGTTAGCAGAGACAAACTCGATCAGAATTTTATGTTTGGAACCGTACGGAGAATCGGCTTCTTTAATACGTCGGTCTAATGCCGCTAAGGTTAAAAATTTATCTTCTAAGCGGATATTGATAAAACCGGGCGCGGCGGCAGTAGCACTGTCAATGCCGTTTACTTCTTGTAGTAATGTAGCCGCTGTTTTGGCAATTTCCAAAGGGTTTTTGTGTAATACTTTGGCGGCGGACATAGCCCAGTTCAACGACAAATCTGCACCGGTATGTTCCGGCGCGGGGGAAAATTCAACTTCAGGCAAGGTGGCTCCTTGAAAAGCCGGAGCACTGGAGAGTTTTATTTCGATATCTTTTTTCAAATGGTTAAACATTTATTTCTTTTCCTTTTTGGTGGTTTTTTTAACAGTTTTTTTGGCAACTGTTTTTTGGGTCAATTTTTTGATGGTCTTGGGGCTCGTTTTT
>JAZNEO010000225.1:0-4119 GCA_045588685.1 Candidatus Avelusimicrobium sp.
CTGAAGGGCCGTCTTTGGGTACAGCCCCTTCGGGGAAGTGGAAATGAAAGTCGGTACGGTCAAAATTTACTTTCTTGCCAAAACCGCGGCTGCGTGCGTACGTCAGTGCCGCCCGAACGGATTCCTTCATCACATTTCCCAGCATACCTGTCAAAATAAGCTGGCCTTTGCCCGGAATTTTGGTCGTTTCAATGGAGAGCGTTTCGCCTCCTACACTCGTCCACGCCAGCCCGGTAGCAATCCCGACACCGTTTTCTTCGGTGGCAAAATTGGCATATTTGGGCACGCCTAAATATTCATGCAGATTTTTGGCGGTAATGGTAATTTTTTTACCGCCGTTCTCTACATATTGTTTAGCCGCTTTTCGGCACAAGGTGCCAATTTCGCGCTCTAAATTACGCACTCCGGCTTCCCGCACATATTCCCGCATAGCCAGCGCAATGGCATCGTGCGAAATATGCAGGGCTTCCGGCTTGAGACCGTGCAGTTTCATTTGTTTCGGGATTAAATAACGGTCCGCTATTTCATGTTTTTCATACTCGGTATATCCGGAGAAATCAATAATTTCCAACCGGTCCCGCAACGTGCCCGGAATAGAGCTTAGTGAGTTCGCCGTCGTAATAAACAGCACTTTGGACACATCATACGGCACATCTAAAAAATGGTCCACAAAATCTTTATTCTGCTCAGGATCTAATAGTTCCAGTAAAGCCGCCGCTGGATCACCGCGCCAATCAGAGCCCATTTTATCGATTTCATCAAGTAAAAAGACCGGATTAGAACTCTTGGCCTTGCTAATCCCCTGAATAATCCGTCCCGGCATAGAGCCTATATAGGTACGGCGATGGCCGCGGATTTCGCTTTCATCCCGCACGCCGCCTAGCGACATACGCACAAATTTGCGCCCAATGGCCCGCGCGATAGATTTAGCCAAAGAGGTCTTCCCCACGCCCGGAGGCCCTACAAAGCACAACACCGGGCCACGCAGTCCTTCCGTCAACTTACTCACCGCGATATATTCCAAAATACGTTCTTTGGGTTTATCTAGGCCAAAATGGTCGTCGTCCAATACTTTTTTCGCTTGCGCAATATCCAATACATCTTGGGTCGTTTGATTCCACGGCATATTGACCAGCCAATCTAAATATGTACGCGCCACCGTAGCTTCCGGTGAAAAAGGTTGCATTTTTTGCAAACGATCCACCTCTTTTTCAGCCGCTTCTTTGGCCGCCGGCGGCAACCCGTTTTTCTTAATTTTAGCCCGAATGGCATCTAATTCTTTTTGGAAATCATCTTTTTGGCTGAGTTCTTTTTGAATGGCCTTCATTTGCTCATTGAGGTAATATTCTTTTTGATTTTTTTCAATTTGAGCCCGCACCTTGGAGTGGATTTTTTCTTCAAGTCCTAAAATTTCCACTTCGCTGGTGATGAGTTTTAAGATTTTTTCCAAACGCGCTTTGACATTAGCCGTTTCCAAAATTTGCTGTCGCTGCTCGGCCTTGACCATCATATTGGAGGCTATAGTATCGGCCAGTTTGGAAGGATCTTCAATCTGACGCAAAAAGGACACTCCTTCCACCGCAATCCGGTGAGAAACGCGCGCATAATGGTCAAATTCATCGAGTACCTTGCGCATAAGTGCCTGCACGACCGGACTATTATCTTCTTTTTCTTCAATATATTGAACCGTGGCAAACCAAGTGCGAGTAATCGGATGCAATTCCAGTTTTTCTACTTTCGCACGCACCAAGCCCTGTAAAAATACTTTTACGGAACCATCCGGCATCTTGAGCGATTGGGTAATTTCACTCAACACCCCAAAATGATAAATATCTTCCGCTTTCGGGTCATCTACTTCGGCTGATTTTTGTGATAAAGCCAGCACATATTTGTTGGGAGTTTCCAAAGCCAGCTCAATAGCTACCACAGATTTAGGCCGATCTACCGACAACGGCAAATTCATACCGGGAAACATCACTACATCGCGTATCGCTACGGCCGGCACTACAGTAGGTAAAGAAAGAATATTGGTATTTTCTTGCATAACTCGCTCCTATAAATAGGATAAAAAGCCCCTCACTAGCCTAACCGAGAGGGGTGATTAATAGTAGTATAACAAATTATCTTAAAATTAGCAAGTCTTTTAATTGAGTGCTAATTTTAATTAGAAACACACAATATCCTTCGTGTTTACAAACAAAAACACCCCGCTTCCTTATAAGCAGGGTGTTTTTTCATAGTGGAAATAGTTATTCCAAAAAGCTCAGGGCTTGTTCTTTACTGACAATACGCCCAGCCCATTGCAGTTTGCTGAATCGTTCCATGGTGGCCGATATTTTACGCCCACTCATACCCAAATCCCGCAAGTCACGCCCTTTGATAAAGCACGGTTCTAAGGCCGTCCGTTTTAAGCCTGGGCACATAGCTCGTACAATTTCTTCTTGCATCGGAGTCAACGTAGCCGCCGGAGATTTTTGGCTGTCAAACACCGTCCAAGCCCCCAGCAGTTCGTGCGTTAATTCTTTGGGCAAGTGTAAACTCATCAAAAATTCCGGACCGCTGGCTTCCAGTAGGCAAGCCAAAATGCCCAGTTTTACTTCCACCGTTTTTCCTTTGGTAATTTCGTCGCCCCATTTAATTCCGGGATATATAAAGGGCGTTAAATCATACTTTTGCAGTAAAGCAAAAATATCGCATACATTTTTTTCCGACAGAATTTTTACTAGTTCCTGCCGCACCCGTTCCCGGGATAAAATAAACGGATACTCTTGCCGCACGGCATCTTGCAAAAGTTGCGCCGTTTTGCGTTCGATGCTCCAGCCAAAACGTCCCGCAAAGCGCACAATGCGGTACAAACGAGTCGGATCATCAGAAAAACTCCTCTCGTGCAAGATCTTCAAAAATCCGCCGTCAATGGCCTTTTGGGCCCCGAAAGGGTCATACGAAGCTCCAAAATTTTTAGGAGAAATACTCAACGCCCATGCATTGGCGGTAAAATCCCGCCGAAACAGGTCATCCTTAATGGTGGAGGGGGTCACCTCCGGCAAGGCACCGGGCCGGGCGTACGTTTCCTTTCGGGCCTGCACCAAATCTAGCTTCATACCGCTAGAAAGGGTAACCCGATAGGTATTAAATTGGGAAAATTTACGTTTCTCTCCCCCCCATGTCCGAATACAAAACCCCGCGACAGACTCCGGCGATCCTTCAAAAGTCAGATCCAAATCTTTGGTATCTTTTTTGAGATAAAAGTCACGGACAGCTCCCCCCACTACCCATGCTTTTAGACCTAATTTGTCGGCATACGTGCCGATCGTTTGCAATAACTCTTTATGTTTTCTCGGTATCATAACACACTTTGGGCGCTAAAGCGCCTTCCCCCATCTGTTCGGCAAAGTGTTTAAGCAACGGGCTTTGCAAGCCCGACTCAAGCACCTTGCGGGCGGAACCAGCAAAGCTTTTCGCTGTTTCATCCGCCCCAGCGGCCGTATATAACGGAAAATTATATTTCCGCGCCCATTCGGGCTCTAAACGCGCCACTTTCATCCCCAGTGACGCGGCGGCTGCCGCAATGACTTGTGACTCATCGCTACGTTCTTCTTCTTTCTGCACAACCCCCTTTAATTCTTCTAGTCCGAAAACGCAAGTCGGACCAAAATCCAAGTTAATTTGCTTTAAAAGCGTATCTTTTAAAAGCAAATAATCTTGTTGCATTTTTTGTAACAGTTGCGCACGCTGACTGCGGTTTTTCTCCGCAAACACAAAAATCAGCAAACGCGCCTCTTCATCCAAATAAATTAAATCGGTATCTCCGTGAAAGAAAGTTTGGCATTGGGGGCAACAAAACAAATTTAGCTCCCCGCCCAACACCGCGTCTTTCAATTCGGGATTTTGCGTCACATTCACAAAAGACCAACGGTCTGCTTCAAACTCCTCACAACCGTTAGGACAACACAAATTTTCGGTTAATTTGATTGATCTCATATGGTATGTTATAGCATAAAAACGGATTTTTGAAAAGGAAAATTTTCTTTAGATAATTATCTAACTATTTTTTATCAAAAGTACTCCTAGTTAATAGCCAAAAATTCTCTGGTCTTAAAAATGCTACAATAAATAAAA
>JAZNEO010000226.1:0-4965 GCA_045588685.1 Candidatus Avelusimicrobium sp.
TAGATGAAGCCGAAGTAGTGATTGCCGGCGGCCGCGGTATGAAAGATACGGCAGGTTTTGCGGTATTGGATGAACTGGCTACCGAGTTAGGCGGCGCGGTGGGTGCTTCTCGCGCGGCTATTGATATGGGTTTGCAACCTAAGGAAAAACAAATCGGTCAATCCGGCGTAACGGTATCTGCCAAACTGTATGTGGCGTGCGGAATTTCCGGCGCGGTGCAACACACCGTGGGGATTGAACATAGCGATGTCATCATCGGTGTGAACAAAGACGCCAACGCACCTATTTTCAACGTGTGCAAATATGGCTTTGTGGGCGATGCCCGGCAGCTGATGCCAAAAGTGGTAGCGGCAATTAAAAAGGCCAAAGAAAAATAAAACAACTTTTACAGTTGAAACACTTAACGCACGAAACCCGATACATAAAGTATCGGGTTTCGTTGCTTTCTGCTCAACCATTTTCCAAATTCACCTTATTTTACAGTCTCTCGGCCTTGCAGTACCTGTCAGTACAGCTGTCGGCCGACTACATCCCGCAAAATAAATATAAATTTGAAAAATCAGAAAAACTGATATAAGGTAGCTTCGTAGGTGCGGGACGACATATTTTGTCGTATAAATTAGTCCAAGGAATAATACCGGGATCCCCACGGGTCTGTATAAGTTAATTCCCCTTTTTCTACTTTTTTACAAAAATCACCGGTAGTTACAAAAGACGGTTCTGCATGTTCAACACAAAAAGACGGTGAAATATTTTCAGATCGAGTCCCAAGTAATCTGCCAATTCCCGCACACTTATAAGGTCCCGTAGTATATAACGCAACTACGCTAATATAAGAGGGAATAGGAGAACGAGCACTAAAGAATACTTGAATTCCATTTTCTTCTCTTAAACTATCTGTTCCAGGGACTATTTTGTTGCACGGTTGTATATTTACATTGGGTTGTGTGCCCGGGGCGGCAAATGGTAAATCTATATCTAAATCTTTAAAATCAGCCGCAAATTTACCGTTAGCTAAATAGTACGATTGTTGGGCCGTTGCAATAGCAGTTACATAATTTTTTAGTTTTGTGTTACGGGCACGATACACGGCCTTCTGATATTGCGGAATTGCAATAGCAGATAAAATGCCAATGATCAGAACCACTACTAATAATTCTATGAGGGTAAAGGCCTTTTTGTTGTGTTTCATAATTTTCTCCTTCTGCTGTTATGAAACCCAATAAAAAACGGCTCCTAAATTTGAACTCTTAGCACAGTGTCCAAAAATAACAGCCGTAGTTTATCGCGAAGCGATAAACATTCGGTACACAACACTGAGATTATAAGTTTCAATATCGTGTACCTGATAACGAGCTGTTTTTGGCGTGCTAAGAACCTTGGCAGGTGCTCCGTCTCTTAAACGGTTCCAAAAACAGATTAAATTTTTACTACTTTACTAGTATAACAAATTTTCTTCTTATAGCCACATGGCAACACCCCCGCATGTATTTGCGGGGGTGTTGCATGAAGAAGTATTTGGCTTATTTTTTAGTGCAACTTTTGCGGAAGTGCTCAATATCTTGCACCAAATCTTCCAAATCTTGTTCGTGTTCCAATTCCTCCTCTAAAATATGCCGTATTAAGTGACCGGTAATCATATCTTTGCCGCGTACATAATCCAATAATTTTGTGTACACCTCTATCGCGCAACGCTCCCCTTTGATATTTTGCTCTAATAAGGCTTCTACGCCCGGGTCTGTCGGCGCGTCATAGCCGCAGTTGCTCATCTTTAACCAATTGGCCGGGTTAATTTCCGGTGTACCGCCCAGTTCAATAATGCGCTTGGCCAAGCGTCCGGCATGGTCTAACTCTTCCTTGGCGTGTTCTTCCAGCTCTGCTTGCACATGGTCTCGCGGAATACCTACGGCCAGTTGCGCTCCGATCCAGTATTGATAATAAGCCAGCCATTCATCACAATAAGCTTTATTTAGCAGCGCAATGAGTTCATTTACGTCCAATCCGGCTCTTTCTACTAGTTGTCGGGCTTTCATTCCCATATAACTACCCCCTGTTATCTTTATGGCGATAAACGCCTGTAGGTTTATTATACGGATTAGAAAATTTTAGGCAAGTTGAAAAATTAATTAGAAAAAAAGAACCCCGCACCAGGCAAGGTTTTAAATTTACATGGTGGGTGTAGTTTAAATAGCGCGATGCTGAATATTATTATACAATGAGCATATGAAAAAACATATCTTGTGTGCATTGTTTGTTTTGCTTTTCGGTCCGGTATTGTGTGCTGAGTCCACCGATGAAATTTTGACTATCCCTGCCAATCCGGAAAAAGGTTTCCATTGGGGATATGCGTTATATTTGCCCGCAACTATCAATTCCGCCAACACATTGCCAATATTACTAATTATGGGTAATACCGGCCGCATAGGTACTGCAGAAGAAACGGAAAAAACAATTTTAGAGCGTTTGCCTTACCAAAGTGACCAGGGGCCTGTGGCAAAATCGTTAGGCGTGCCGCTTGTGATGCCGATAGTCCCGCGCCAAGAAAATTTTTACACGCACGCATTAAGCCGAGCCGTTATGCTATCAAAAGATGAGAATTTTAAGCGGCTTGATTTGCAAGTGTTAAATATGATTAAGGATGCACGTGAACAGTTAAAAAAGCGTGGAATGAAAATAGAAAAAAAAGTTTTGGTAGCCGGGTTTTCTGCGGCCGGTGTGTTTGCTTGGCGCTGGACTATGTTACATCCGGAATATGTGTTGGCTACCGTTACTGGCGGTGCGTTGTATCATATGCTTCCGGTGGAAGAATTAAACGGCGAAAAACTGATTTATCCGGTGGGTGTGGGTGATTTTAAGGAACTTACCGGAAAGAAATTTAATAAAAAAGTATGGTCCAAAATCCCGATTTTGTCTACCAACGGCGAAAAAGATAATAATGATACGTTTATTTATGAAGAATGTTTTGATCCGGATGAGGAACGCATTGTATTGGAAAAGGTCTTACCCGGCAATGATGTTTTTGAACGCCGTGCACAATCTATACAATTATTAAATCAACTGGCTCCTAACGTGCAAACGCATTTATATCCGTGGTTGGCACATCAGCCGGTTAGCAGGGATGTGAAAGAGTTTCTTAAAAAGCATATAAATGGCGGAAAGCTGCAACCATTTACTCCCACGGATACTTCCAATCGCAAGCCGGGACAAGTACATATCGTAAATGTTGTTTGGGGAAAAGATATGGATATCCCTGAAGGATATAAAGATTGGTTTAAGTCTGTCGAGCCAAATGATTTGATCTTACAAACGGATGTGGATTATCCTTATTGGGTATATAATGAATACGGAAAGATAGATATTTTATACAAAGGTGAAAAAGTAATCCAAACAGATATGACTTATAGTGTTACGGTCGGTGGGAAATCAATAATTGGTTATCGCTTATCACCGGCAGATTTGGGGCTTTTGCGTGCCAAAAAAGACCGCACGTTTACACTTCGCTCACAGCAACCGGAGTTTTTTGAAATACCGGAAAATCTGATGTTTACCATGAAATGAGTTTTCTATTTATAAAAACCCCGCCTTATCAGCGGGGTTTTCAAATTTATACGGAGTCGACGGGATTCGAACCCGCGGTCTCTGCCTTGACAGGGCAGCGTGTTAGACCAGGCTACACCACGACTCCAACGACTTAAATTCTTCTGTACTTATATTGTAGCTTATTCTGCGTGGCGCGTCAATTTTATTTTTATGCGCCGAATTTTCCCCACAGAATTTGCTCCAGTTCCAGCTCAATGCCGTTTTTATCTTTGACTTGGCGGCGCACTTCGTCCATCAAATTTTTAATATCTTCCGGTGTGGCATGATTAAAATTGACAATAAAGCCGGCATGCTTTTCAGATACTTTTGCTCCGCCGATACTTAAGCCTCTCAAACCTGTTTCATCAATCAGACGGGAGGCATAATCTCCTACCGGCCGTTTAAAAACACTGCCGGCTGACGGTAAATCCAGTGGCTGTTTTTCAATACGTTTATGCAAAATTAAATTGCGCGTTTCGGTAAGAGAAGAAAAATCTTTTTGTTCCAGTAAAAACCCGGCACTGAGCACAATATAATTTTCAATGCCTTCCACGTGGCGGTAAGCATGAGGAAGGTCTTGTTTAAGTAGTATGGCCGGTTTGCCTTCCAAATCAATCACTTCCACATATTCCAAACAATCAAAGGTCTCTTGGCCAAAGGCCCCCGCATTCATATAAACTGCTCCGCCGACACTACCCGGTATTCCGGACAATTTTTCCATGCCGGCTAGTCCCGAGGATACAGCCAGCTCGCACACTTTATCTAATGCTACGCCGGCTTGTGCGGTGATGCGGTTGCCTTTTACGGCGGATTGGTTCATGTGTTTGGTAGAGCACGTAATGCCCGGCAATCCTTGGCTCCCTACCAAAATGTTAGAACCAAAACCGATAATCCGAAGCGGGATATTTTCCGTACGGGCTAATTTAAGAACAAAACTCCATTCTTCCCTTGAAGAAGGATAGACATACACTTCCGCCGGCCCCCCGGTGCGGTAAGTAGTGTGTGAGGCCATAGATTCATCTAATAAACAGTTTGTCCCAAAGTAGGCGGAAAGTTCTTTTTTAAAGTCCATATTCTTTAAAAGTTAATCCCGACGCCGCCTTGAAAGCCGTGGTTATACTTCGTATAGGTGTATGCTCCGTACACATAAAATAACGGTAACGGATGCAAATTAACTCCGGCGGTATAGCGGATCACATCATCATCTGATTTTTTATGTATATCTTTTACTTTTAGACTGCTGTAATCGTACCCAATGCCCACATACGGCGTGGCAAATAATACATTGACAGAAGCGGAAGCAGAGGCAGAATAATGATTGCCGTCGTAGTAATCGGTTTTGTAATGGTCATAGAAAGCGGCGGCCGATAAATTTACTACGGCTAC
>JAZNEO010000227.1:0-28267 GCA_045588685.1 Candidatus Avelusimicrobium sp.
CGGTTACTTTTCCGCCGGCTTCTTCTAAAATTAACTTTCCGGCAGATACATCCCAAGGATTTAAGGAGTCTTCCCAATACCCGTCAAAGCGTCCGGCCGCTACCCAGCACAAATCCAGCGCGGCAGACCCTAACCGGCGTACATCATGACAGGATAAAAGAAAATTTTCAAAAGGCAACAGTAATTCCTGTATGCGTTTTTCTTTTCCGTAAGGAAAACCGGTTACTAATAAGGAATCTTCCACTTTTTTGACCGCTGAAACGTGTATTTTTTTGCCATTGAGCGTGGCCCCATGCCCTTTGCGGGCCAAAAATAACTCATCGGTGCTGGCGTCATACACGCCGCCCAATCGGATTTCATTTTGATACGCTAAGGCAATAGAGGTGGAAAAGTGGGGCATATGATGGGCAAAATTGGTAGTGCCGTCAATGGGGTCAATAATCCAACGCCAAGGGCTGCCGGTATTTCGCAAACCATCTTCTTCAGCCAAAAAATCATGTTGCGGAAAATTTTTTTGAATAATTTTTAAGACGGCCTGTTGGCACGCCAAGTCCGCCTGTGTGACTAAATTAGCGCGTCCTTTCAGCTGGTACGATACTTTTCCAAAATGCCGCTTGGCAATGCGCCCGGCGGTGTAGAGACATTCTTGCAATACGTGAAATTCTTTGTTCATACGGGTTTAATAATAGTTGCTTGTTTGAGTTTTTCTTCTAAATACAGCATGGCTATACAATCGTCTTCATTATACATGAGCACTTTATTTAGCAGGGCCTGGTCACCGGTTTTAAGCCAGTTGGTAAAATAGACCATACTATCCATCGCGCCGCAGTCATCTTGCCGCCAATGAAATCCAAAAGCAGGCGCGGCCGCCTTGAGCGAAAAACTGGGGGCCGGCAAATAGAAGGCATTGTTCACCGATACTTTCAAATCGTAGCACAAGCTGATTAATAAGTTTAGTTTATCAGCATCATATTTATTTTCATGGGCCAGCTTGCGCATTTTTTTTACTTCATATTCCGTCCAATGATATAAGACGGTGTTTTGTGGGTCTTTGACATAATCGTAAAATTGTTCAAAGATTTTAATTTCTTCTTCCGGCGTTTTGGCAACGAAAGAAACATATTTATTTTCTTCTTTGTCCCAAATGCCGATTAGGTACACAAAGGAGGTATTTTCTTTGGTAAACGTTTCGGTCGCTTCAAAGTCAAAATATAAATTATGGGCTTTGACCGGCGGCGGAAAATGCCCTTCCGCCCGCAGGACCGGTTGGTGTTTCAAATAGGCAAGAGAGGTATAGTAAGCATCTGAAGCGTAGGGCTCTTCTAAAATAGTTTGCAAAGTAGCCAAACCGGCACGTGCTACGTCATCTGTATTAAATAATCCGCAAATTTTTAGACATTGACGCATCTCCGCGCTCAAATGCGGTAGCATTTGTAAATCTTTTGTTTCGGCGGTGATTTTATTGGCGTATACCCGCCACGGAGCATGAGCGGCTTTGGGCGGTTTGTGGGCTTCCGGTTTTGCTTTCCCGTCGCGTATGGCGCGGAAATAGTCTAGTTCTCTGATCAGGCGCTGCTCATGTTCGGTATAATCGACGTCTGTATGTTTGCCTTTAAGCTCCACGCGGCTATAGCGGGGGGTAAATTGTTGAATTGCTGACAAAATATTGTTAAGCAAAGAAATCTGCAAGGCATAATGTTCTTTTAAGTCATGGGCCCGTTTGAACTGAACGATACGGTAATAATACGGACCGAACACACTGCTGCCGCCTTCCATGCGTTGCAACATATTCACAGCTCCGTAAACATTTTTCGGTAAATTCCATAAAGAGGCATTCACGATAGAGGGTTTGCCTTCTATCATAGCACGCAAGGTGGCCTGAAAGCGCTCCGTGTCATTAGACGCGGTGATAAATTCCACTCCGGGAAAATGTTCCCGTATCCAGTTGTCGCGGTTGTGACGGTCGGTGCGGACTTTTAGATTTTCATATTGATTGGGTTCGGGCACGGCCTCTTCTCGGGGAGCGTGGAAGGAACACCAAATCCCAAAGGGGTCTTCTAAAAGAGAAAACATTTTAGAAGCATTGAAATCGGTATGGTCGGGGGTGCGCCCAGCTGAAAATTGTGTAAATAAGGTATTTAACAAGGCTTCGTTCATTATTTATATTCTATGATATTTTTAGGGATATCGCCAGAAAGAGTCTTGGCGGCAAAGAATTGCTTCACTAGTAGCGAAAATATGATAATATATTTATAACTATGATAAATGCAATGCTTTTTCAACTGATCGGATTTGTTGTTTGTTTTATTTTGCTGTTTTATTTTACAGCAAAATATCGGGCTGTTTTGGTGCAAGATACGTCCCTGGATTATCCGGTAGAAGATTTGACAGTGATGACGGTAGCCAAACCGGCGTTTGCCTCTCGGGCGTCCATTTTGAGCTCTTTGCAAAACACCTCTGCCTTGGAAGTAACGGATTTGAAGGAAAAGGTGAAAGAGCTGTACTATAAACTGGAAGAGCAGAAATTAGCACAGGATAAAAACAATGCCGATTTGGGCAAAATTGTGGCCCGCATGGAACAACGGTTAACTACTTTCGAACAAGAATATGTGAACAAACTGCAACCCACTTTGCTCAGCTTGATTGAAGAACTGGAAAGCATGAAAGTGACCGAAACAAAAGAAAAGTAATTTTACTTTTACCGAAAACCCCGCTCTTTTGAGCGGGGTTTATTTTTGGTTAGCTCTCTTTATATTTTGATAAAATATAATTACATTTAGGAGGGTGTATGAAAAAATTGGCAGTTCCCCGTTGGATACAGTCCTATGCTTTGTTTATCTTCGGTAATTGGCTCGTATTTGAAGCCTTACGTTTGGTGTTTTTATATGTATACCGTGGTGCCTTGACGCCCGAACATTATCACGAGCTGTGGGAGACGTTTTATATCGGTGCCAAATTTGATGCCCGCTTGGCCTGTGCCGTAGCAATCCCGCTGGGATTATATTTAACGGTTTATGCTTTTTGGCATAAAGTCTCGTACATTAAAAAAGGCGTTTGCTGGTTTTATGCGCTGGTTGAAATGCTTTTGATGTTGACATACTTCACGGATTTTGCGCACTATGCGTATATTTCCATGCGGGTCACCTCTTCCATTTTCACCTATTCCGAAAACGCCCTTATTTCCGCACAAATGTTGTGGGAAACCTATCCGATTGTATGGATTATTTTAGGCCTTTTGTTATGGGCCGTGATAGGATATTTCTTCACCAAAAAATTATTGACTTATGCTTTTGGCCGGGATGATAAATATCGTTGGAAAGGTAATTTGGCTTGGTTTTTCGGAGGCCTTTTGATAACGGGGGCCTTGATGTTCGGGCAAATCAGCCAATATCCGCTGCGTTGGAGTAATGCGTACCATTCCACCAATAACTTTATCTGCAATTTAACCTTAAACCCTGTCTTAAACTTATTCGATACCTATCGCTTTGCCATGGGCAAAGACTACGATGCAAACAAAGCCCGCCAGTATTATGATGAAGTGGCGGCCTACTTGCAGGTACAGCACCCCAATAAAGAGACGCTTAATTATGAACGGGAATATGCTTCGTCTGACCAGCCCAAAGACTACAATGTGGTGCTGATTTTTATGGAATCTTTGGCGTGGAACAAATCTTCATTCACTAATCCGGATTTGGACCCTACGCCGTTTGTTAAATCACTGGCAGATAAATCCATTCTGTTTACCAATTTCTTCACACCCACTTCCGCTACGGCGCGTGCGGTATTTGCTACTTTAACGGGTATCCCCGATGTGAGCTCTGTCAAAACCAGCTCTCGCAATCCGCTCATCGTAGATCAACATTTGGTTGCCAATGCCTTGCGTGAGTATGAAAAGTATTATTTCATTGGTGGTAGCTCGAGCTGGGGGAATATACGCGGGGTTATTGAGCATAATTTAGATAATGTGCATATGTACGAAGAGGGCAAATTCCAAAATGAACACCGTAACGATGTGTGGGGCATTTCCGATTTGGACTTGTTCCGGGAAGCCAACCGCATTTTGGAAGCTGATCAGCACAAGACGGGCAAGCCGTTCTTTGCCATTATTCAGACGGCCGGTTATCATCGTCCCTACACTATTCCGGCTGATAATGCCGGTTTTGTGCCGAACACTACCTTGACACACGAACAGGTGCACAAGCGCAGTTTCGTGAGCGTAGATGAATATAATTCCTTGCGCTTGTCGGATCATTTCTTGCATGAATTTTTTAAGCTGGCTGAAAAATCGGATTATTACAAAAATACGCTGTTTGTGATTTTTGGGGATCACGGGTTAGCCGCTCCCGAATCGGAAAATATGCCGCGTGGGTATGTGGAATTGAACCTCATTAATCACCAAGTGCCGCTTATTTTAGCAGGGCCAGTGATTAAAAAACCGCGCGTGGTGACCGAGACGGCCAGCCAAGTGGATATTGTTCCGACGGTGATGGGTCTGTTAGGACGTGGATATATGACCCGTTCTATCGGGCGGGATGTTTTAAGCTACAAACATGAACCCGGTGCCTTCCTTTATGCATGGGCACAAACCCCGCATCCGATCGGCTTTGTGCAAGGGGAGTATTATTATCAAATTTTGGGAGTAGACGGCCAAGACGGTTTGTATAAATTCGGAGCTCCGGATTTTAACCGTAACTTAGCCGCTGAAGAGCCCCAACGCTATACGCATATGAAAAATATGGCTTTGGGACTGTATGAAACCTCTAAGTATTTGTTGTATAATAATCATAAAAATAATGAACAGGATCAATAGGAGGCTGCAATGGCGGGACTTGGAATAGTATTAGTTTTATTAGTTGTGGTGGCGATTTATTTTGTGATGGCGTATAACCGTTTTATCACGCTTCGTAACCGTGTGAAAGAGGCATGGAGTGACGTGGAAGTGCAAATGAAACGGCGTTATGATATGGTGCCTACCTTAGTCAATACCGTAAAGGGTTATGCCAAGCATGAAAAAGAAACATTGGAAAACGTGATCCAAGCGCGTAATATGGCCATGGAGCCTCATGAAAATATGAAAGATGTTTCCAAGTCGGAAAATTTCTTGAGCGGCACATTGAAATCTTTGTTTGCAGTCAGCGAAAATTACCCGGAATTGAAAGCAAACCAAAACTTTTTGGAATTGCAACGGGAATTGCGTGATACAGAAGACAAATTGCAAGCCGGCCGCCGTTTTTATAATGGTAATGTGTTGGCGTACAATAACCAGTTGGAAACATTTCCCAGCAATGTGGTAGCGGCTACGTTTCATTTTGAAAAAGAAGATTTCTTCGAATTGGATGAGGCAGAAAAAGACGCAGTTAGCAAACCTGTTTCTGTGGAATTTTAGGAGCCTTCGTGCTAACCACGTATGATTTTATAGAGCAAAACAAGCGGCGTACCTGGCTGCTTGTTTTGCTTTTTCCGGTTACTTTTGCAATGGTGGGATTTCTGTTTTTATTTGCTTTTGCACAGTTTACCGATAATCCTTCTGCAACTACTACAGAGCAAAGCTATTATCAAACCACCAATGCCGCTGATATGGGAGAAGAAACACCTTTACAACGGGCCACTAGGATGGCAATGGTTGTTTTGCCTGTTTTGTGGTTGTTTGCTATGGTATGGATATTGATTTCTTATTATGAAGGAGATCAACTGTTACTTAATGGTGCAGAAGCAGTAGAAATTTCTAAAAAGGAGCAGCCGGAAATTTTTCGTTTAGTAGAAAATCTATGTATTGCTTCTGGGTTGCCCCTTCCTCGTATTTATCTTATCAATGATGAATCGCTCAATGCTTTTGCCACCGGGCGGGACCCGGAGCATGCCTCTGTGGCGCTAACGGTAGGAATTGTAAAACGCTTAGAACGGGCAGAATTAGAAGGAGTAATTGCACATGAGCTTTCCCATATTCAAAACCATGATATTCGTCTGATGCTCATTACGGTAGCGGGTATTTCTTTCTTTACCTATGTAGCAGAGTTCTGCTTTGCGTGTGCATTATACAGAGGCCGGCGGCGAAGTAGTAAAAATGAAGAAGCAGAACGAATTATATTTTTGATTTTAGGCATTGTATTTGCCATGTATGGATATCTCATTGCACCGCTGATTCGCTTAGCTGTTTCCCGTACGCGGGAATATCAGGCAGACGCATCGGCCGCTCTCATGACGCGCAATCCGGGGGCACTGGCCCGTGCCTTGCAAAAGATATCCGATGACCCGCGGGTGGAAGTGTTAGACCAACATGCCAGTATGGCGGCTATGTGTATTGCCAATCCACTAGAAAAAATGGGGTTGTTTTCTTCTATATCCGGGCTTTTTGCCACACATCCGCCTATTGAAAACAGAATTATGAAATTACGTATCATGGATGCGGATGTGTTAAAGAGCTAAGCTATGGCGACCGCTTACGAACACATCCGGCAAAATCAGCGCAATAGCCTGTTGTGGGCGGCCAGTTTGCCGATATCCTTTGCGGTAGCCATTTGGCTGATTACCTGTGGCGGGTATTTTCTATTCAGTTATTTAAAATATATTTCCCATACCAATGTGTGGAGCTGGAGCGATTTGTGGCGGCAGGCGTTTTTGTCGGCGCATGAAACGTGCTTGTGGTTACTACCCTTGTGCATGGGGCTAGCCGCATTTTGGGCCTGGCAAGCCTGGAAACAGGGAGACCAAATTATTTTAGAATGTGTGCGGGCCAAAGAACTTCCCTATTTTGAGCACGAAGAAGCTTTTGAACTGTTGGATATTTTGTGCATACGTAGCGGCATGCTAAAACCCAAGTTATATGTACTGGAAGACACGTCTATGAATGCTTTTTCGGTAGGGATGTCTCCCAAAAAATCAGCTATTGTATTGTCTCGGGGTATTTTACAACAGCTTCCTCGGGTAGAATTAGAGGCGGTGCTTGCTCATGAATTGGTGCGTATCCGTCAATATGACCCGCGTGCCAATGCCATGCTGGTGATGTGTTTGGGATTTTTTACATTTGTAGGAGAATATTTAATTCATGGAGAAAAGCGCACCCCGGCCAGTGATCATATTTTGGGCATGGTGCGGGAGGAGTTGGCAGATTCATGGGGGAAACCTGTTTGGGTGGCGAGCACCGGGTTTCGGTATTATATCGGGCTCTGTCTTTTGGGGTATGGCTATATACTGGCTCCTTTTTTACGGGCGGGGGTTTCGGCGGCCAGACAATTGCAAACCGATGCCAATACCGTATTAGTCACCCGCTATCCGGCCGGGTTGCGCCGCGCCTTGTGGCATATGGATCAAGATAACCGAATTGAAATTTTGGACCGGTTACAGTTGGTGGGTATTATGTGTATCGAACAACCAAGCGGTGCCCCTACTCTTTTACAACGTATCAGCGGAATTTACAAAGCCTACCCGCCGCTGGAAAAGCGGCTGCTTGCCCTGCATGATATGGACGGCATGTTCGATAAATTGCCGCCTCGTGCGTAAGCGTTAGAGCAGTTTATTGGTGCTGGGCTGAAAGTCAAAATATTCAAAAGATTCAAAGTCTAACAGGCGTGCCCAAACATTCAAAGGAAATACGCCGGTTAACGTATTAAAATCCCGTACCGCACTGTTATAAGACCTTTTGTTGCGTTGGATGCGAGCTTCCACTTGCGATGTTTCTTCCAGTAAATGCAAGAAGTGGGCATCGTGTTGATAAGCGGCATCTTTCTGCAAAGTTTGAAATAAAAGGTGTAAAGTACGGCTAATATCTTCTTCGCAGGCTACCCGTTTGGCTAAATTGTCGCAGAAGGCTTCTCGGTCTTTTAATTGATTGAGGGAGTAGGCAAATCCTTTGCCCAGTTCGGGTATGGCGGTGGCCAAAAGTGCTAACGGTCCAATTAAATCGCTACGTTTTTTAAGTTGTACATCTAGTCGCAATTTCGCTTGTAGTACTGCTTTTTTTAAGGCTGCAAATTTGAAATAAGCCCCTATTGCCCCTACTACCAGCGCACACATAAAACCGAATAAGAACCAAACCATAATGTCCTCCTATCTTGCCAAATAGAATTTTTCTCCTAAAGTCAGTATAGTGATTTCTGCCTTTTTTATCAAGTCTGTTTTCTTAATTATGCCCCATATGTTTGATGCTAGGTTTTTTGTGTATAGCTTTTCTAAAACATATGATACAATATAACTATGAACCAACACGGTATTTTACATAAACTGATGTTAGTAGTTATTTTGGTGGCGGGTTTTGGCCTAGCTTTGACGTTGCCGGCTTGGAAAAAGCACACTGACCAACGTCACGCTCACCAGGTAGTACATATATTGCAACAGTTGGCAGAACAAGAAAGAGCTTTCTATGCCCAATATGGCGTATATAGTGCTGACTTGGCCTCTCTGACAACGGACCCGGCTTGTCATCCTTCGGTGCAGGAAGGACAGAGCCGCATGCAATGTGTCGGATATGAAATCAGCCTCGAACAAGCACATGTTTTACAGGCCCGCAGTTTGAAATATCCCCAATGGTTTGAATTGGATATAGAAGATCCGCATTTGAAATGCAAGTATGAAACCGATTCGGCAGTAGGGGCCTTATTGTGCAAGGCTGTCCATTTATAAGAAGTAAAGGAGAAGATCATGAAGAAAGTATGGTTTAGTTTGTTGATAGTGCCGTTTTTATTTGCCTGTGCCACAAAAGTGAATCGTATTGACACCAATGAGGTAAAGGATATTAGCGGCCGCTGGAATGATACGGACTCTCAAATGGTAGCCCAAGAGATGATTTCGGATTGTCTGAACTCCGGTTGGTATGCCAAAACAGTGTCCAAACTGGGAAAAGAACCGGTCGTGATTGTAGGTACGGTAACCAATGACAGTATGGAACATATCAATACTGCCACTTTCGTGGAAGAAATGCAACGGGCATTGATTAATTCCGGCAAAGTGGAATTTGTTGCCAGCAAAAACGAACGCGGTGAAGTCCGCCAAGAAAGATTGGAACAAGATGAGTTCGCCTCAGAAGAAACCCGCAAGGCTTTCGGACGGGAAGTGGGAGCAGATTTTATGCTCTCGGGAGTGCTCAACTCTATTGTAGATTCCCAAAATAAAAAGGCCGTTGTATTTTATCAGGTTAATATGAAACTGATCAACATTGAAACCAATCAAATTGTGTGGAACGGCCAAAAACAAATTAAAAAATACGTAACCAGAAGCAAAACCAGCTGGTAAATTTTATGACGAAGGCGCGTTGCTGTATACTCCTGACAGTCTTATTGTGCTGCTCAGCGTGCAGCGCGCCTTCTTTACGTCATAAAAAAGAAGTTAACAAACATCTTGCCTCGAACGATTTCATTGCTGCCCAACAATCTATAGAAAAATCCAGAACCAAAGAATATAGCCGTAAGGACAGTTTGTTATATGCCTTGGATGTGGGGGCTGTATTGCATGATGGGGGACAGGAAGCGGACAGTGATAAACATTTTGCTTATGCACAAGACCGCATAGACGAGCTTTTTACTAAAAGTTTTTCTGCCTATACCGCTCGCTATCTCATTAATGATTTAACCGTTCCGTATCAGCCTGCTCCTTACGAACGAGTGCTGACCTATTATTACCGCGCGATGAATTTTTTAAGCCAAGGAAAAATAGAAGATGCCTTGGTAGAAGCCAACCGCGCGGTGTATTATCTGGATCACCTGCGAGACAGTAAAAAATCCGGTTGGCGTGAGGACCCTTTTGTGCAGTATTTTATGAGTTTGGTGTTTGAATCGGCGGGGAAACGGGATGATGCTCGTATCGCACGCGCGCGTGCTTCCCAAGCGGCCCCTACCATTGTCCAAGCGTTAAAATTACCTGTTCCACCGGCTAATTACGGAGAGGTAATTTTAGTGCATGCCAACGGAGTCGTACCCCTTAAGAGAAGCCAAACCTTTCAAGTGGCGTGGGGAGATGTATTTCTGTGGCTTAATGACCCGCGGGAACAAGCTAACACCGTAAGTCCTGAAATTCAAAATGCCATTTCTGCCGGGTTATTGGGCAACGCCATTACAGTAGCTTATCCCGTTGTGTCGGAACAACCGTTTGAAATTCAATCTTCCGAAGTTATTACCCAACAAGGAGAGTCTTATCCTACCAGTTTACTAGGGGATGTGGGAGGTTCTATGAAAACAGATTTGAAAGAAAAAGAAGCGGGAACTTTATTTCGTTTAGCAATCCGGGCGGCTGGGAAACGGGTGGCGGCCGTACAGGCCAAACAGGCGGCGGCACGTTCGTCCCAACATGAGTATGTGGGAGATTTAGCCGCAATGTTTGTCAGTTTCTTAGGTGCTTTAACAGAGAAAGCCGATACACGCCAATGGTTCACTTTACCGTCCCAGTTGCGTCTGGCGCGTTTTTATGTACCGGCCGGTACACAAGATATTACGCTGCGTTTTAGAAATGGATTTGGTAAGATAGTAGGAGAGTATACATTTAAGGATGTGGCAGTGCCGGCGGGGGGACGAGTGTATTTGCACCACCGCACAGCTAAATAAAGAGGAGAATATATGAAAAAAATAGGAATTGTGGCCAGCGCATTACTGTTATGTGCTTGCGCCGGAATAAATAAGAATACGGTCAGCTATCAAATGAGCAAATACGACCAACATGCCTATTATGTGGTAGCAGGCGAGGGCGCGACTAAGGACGCCGCGGCAGAGAATGCTTTGTCGAATATGCGTCAAAACATCTTGCAAAATGTACCGGATGCCCAGAAAATTGAACAGTTGGACGATTTGTTAGCCAATGCTAAAATAGGGAAAGTGTGGCGTGATAAGAGCCAGCAAGATGTTAAAAATTATTTTGCTTTGGCCGTATTAAAACGTGCTACAGCCCAAACCATTTTACAGGCACCGGCCAATGACTTGGATGCCCGCTTGGGAGCTTTAGCTGCCAAATTACAGGCTACAGAGGACAAATTTGCCGGTCTGCGTGCCGCTTTTGCCATGGAGCCGTTAATCATCAAACGCAATGTCTTGCAGGACATGTATATTTTTGTGAGCGAAGATCATGAAGGCTACGAAGCTCAGCGGTTTGATTCGTTCAAAAAAATGTATAACGACCGTTTGGCCGCCGTCAAAGTGGCTGTTGTGGTGCGCGGAGAGGAACATGTCGTCTTGCTCTCTCGCATTACAGATGCGGTGAACCAGATGGGCCTAAGTGTCGTTGAACCAACGGATGGCACAGCGTTGCTATCGGTAGAAGTAGACGCCGAGGTGGATGGTTATACTTCTGATCGGTTGAAAGGCCTGGAGTGGGCGGCTACCGGTGCTTCGGTGAGCATGCGGGACTTGCAGAACCTAACGACGTTTGCCCGCTTTGACGTACATGACCGGGCAGGTACGGGCCGCCAAGCCGATTCTTTGCGTAAGAGCATGGAAGGTGTCGGGCAGAAAGCCGCTACCGAAATTGTAGAACGTTTAACGAACTATTTGAAAACAAAGTAAGGAGATAGTATGAAAAAAACATTATTTGTTATCTTATGTGCCGCGTTATTAGTACCGGCTTGTGCACAACAAAATGAATCGGAAGCAGATAAACAAGCCCCTGCCGTACAAACCCCGGCCGAACGTAATAAAATGTTGTATTCATTAGGGTTTTTATTGGGAGATAATTTAAAGCATCAATTAGTATTGGATAATGATGATGATTATAAAGCTCTTTCCCAAGGGATGCGCGACAGCTTGCTTAATAAGCAGGCTCAAACGGATTTGGAAACGTATAAACCTCAAATCATGGAAAAATATAAACAAGATGCCCAGACGATTAGCCAACGTCGCCAAAAAGAACAGCAAGAGTATTTAGAGAAATTTGCTAAAGAAAAAGGCGTAAAAGTGCTGGACAACGGAGCCATGATTAAATTATCCAAAGAAGGAAAAGGTCGTACCCCGAAAGCCGACAGCAAGGTAACAGTACATTATGAAGGAAAATTAATGGACGGGACCAAATTTGACAGCTCATACGACCGCGGGGAAGCCTTTACTACCAAGCTGACGGATGTGGTGCCTTGTTGGACAAAAGGCCTGCAATATATGCGTCCGGCTTCTAAGGCTACATTAGTTTGTCCGGCCGATACGGCTTACGGGAACCGGCCAATTGGGGTAATTCCGGCCAATTCCGTCTTAATCTTTGAAGTGGAAATGGTTGATATTGCCGACTAATTATGTCTAAATTAAGTCGTTTTTTGATTGGTGTAATTATAGCGGGGCTGGCTTTCATAACGGGCTTGCACTTGTACCGTGCTTACGAACGGTATGCGCAAGCTCAGCAAGAATCCCAGCCATTTGCTACACAAACTTTTAATCAGGTGCCGGTTTCATTCCAACCCATGGAGCCGGAAGTACCTGTATATAAACGCTATCCAGAAGATGAGCAACCACAGGAAATTTATTTAGAAGATGCTCCTTTGACACCGGAAGCGGCAAAGGAGCAAGCCCGTCAGACAGTTAAATCTATTTTGGCAGATTATCAGAAGGATGAAAAAGTACAGGCTTTTTATGCGGAACTGCAAAAAAGTACTGGCCAGGATATTAAGCTGGAAGATTTGAGCGGGGAAAATCTGGGAGCTTTGTTGCAACAGCATCCGCAATTACAAGAGGTAATTAGCAAATATACCAAAGATCCGGAATTTGCTAAAACGTTACAAGAGATTTTTGCCAATCCGCAATTTGTACAAAGTGTAATGATTTTGCAACAACAAGGCAATCAGCCGCGTAAATAGCCGTGTGCGGATAAGAAAATTTTGGTATGCTAATAAGTAGTAGATTGCAGTGAGGAGGATTTTTTGTGTTAAAAATGTTATTAAAAGCAGCAGTTTTATTTTTGATTATTATGAGTGTCTATCTTATTGTCAATCCGACCGCGTGTTCGAATATGTTGGCAGGCCGTGAGCGGTCCTCTTCTCAGCAAGAACAAGGCCAACGTAATCCGATGAACGAACAGGGACAAGACGTGTCCAATAAGCAAAATCAACCCGATGAGATGTTTACCCCTACGGCTGATCAGGCTCAACATCAAGGCGTGATTGACACGAATACCTTACAGGAAGAGTCAAAGAGCCCTGTATATTCCCAACAAGACATTGACTATGCTATTGCCAGCCGTTATGTGGAACTGGAACGGGAATATGCCCGTAATCACACGGTAGGGAAAGACACATCCAGAGAGATTTCATTTATTGTCATGGATGATTTTGAAATGTCACCGGCCGAATGGGAAAGTTTCTTATCGCGTGCTACAGCCAGCGGATTGTTTGAAAAAGTACGCAAGGAACTGCCGGTTATTCAATCTACTAGCGTAAAGTAATAAAAAGCCCCGCTGAAAGGCGGGGTTTTTTGTGTGTATTAGCGGGGAAATCTTCCTGCCAGTAACTCTGCCATCGGTCGTGTATATCTTATTTTGCTTAATATAATTTTGATAGAGGCGGTAATCGGCACAGATAGAAAGGCCCCCGGGATACCCCACACCAGTCCCCAAAAGATTAAAGAGGCCACGACTATGACCGGATGTAAATCCATTCCTTCCCCCATTAAATGCGGTTCAATCAAATTGCCGATTAAGAATTGGGTAGCTGTCATCAGACCGATGATTACCCAAAATTGACTTCCGATTCCGTACTGTAAAAATAGGACGGGTGCCGGCAAGATGACGGACACGATAGATCCAATGCTGGGAATAAAATTGAGTAGGAATGTAAGCAGGGCAAAGAGGAAGGCTAATTTTACTTTGAAACAAATCAAAATAATCCATACCACCAGGGCAGTTACCAGGGAAGTAATGATTTTAACAGACAGATATTTGGATACATTGGCCAACATAGCCTGTATCGTGGCATTGGGAGTATGAGAGGGAATAACCTTTTTTTCGCCGATAAATAAGAAGATAATAAACAGAATAATTAAGGTAGTAGTCGAGAGAACAGAGAAGAGCTGTTTCCCAAAGTTTTGGAACCAGTTAAGTAAGGGTAATTCGCGTATATATTCAATGACCGAAGCTTGATCTAGTTCAATACCGTGCTGAGCCAGTTTATGCATTAAGTCAGTGGCCATGCCCAGTAAATTGTCGCGGTAAATCTCGGCTCCCTTTAAGAAACTTCCTACGGAATTAACCGTAAAATAAATTACTCCTGCAAAACATAAAGCAAAGAAAAGAATAGAAACGGTCAACGCAAGCCAGGCAGGCAAAGATAATTTTCTATGTAGCAGCGCCGCGCTTTGGGCTAAGATAGTATAGAAAAAAATAGCAATTACCAGCGGGATCATCAAGGCGCGCGTGTAAATCAGCGCTGCCGTAATCACTCCCGCTGCAATAATAGTAAGACAAATGGCACTTGTTTTTTGATAGTACCAAGCTGTTTTATCGGTAAACATTAGACCTCCTTTGATTCCATCCGTTTGGTAATTTCACGAGAAAGAAACAAAATTTTTCCTGTTATATTGTTCAAATCATCGCAACAAGCGGTTAGTATCCAAACCGGCAATTTGACTAAAGTATAATTCTTATAAACCCGGTTAAATTGATCATAAGCGGTGGTAAAATCATCGCAGAAACGGGATAAAGTTTTGGCCCGCAAAGAGAAATTTTTGGCTTGCAAAGAGCTCGGTAGCATCTCCTTATAAGGAGTGATGCGGGATTGATCCCGTAAATGTTGCCAGGTATCTAAAAGCTGGTCCATGTGGCTGCGTAGTTGGGTGCAAAATTGGGTAAAATCAGCTCCAAAAGCGGTATCACGGATCTGAATTTGTTTGTGAGCTTGGCTTAGAATAAGCTCCAGACGCCGTGTAAAATCACGCAATTGTTGGGTTTGAATTGCCAGTATACCGCGTGCGGCATCCGTCTCAGTGGCTAATTGGTCAAATAAGTCTGTCATAGCGTATAGGTGAGGGGGAAACTCAAGGTGAAAATGGACCCTAATCCTCGATCAGACACCACCGTGATACTTCCGCGGTGTAAGTCCATAATTTTTTTGACGATAGTTAGACCAAGGCCCCATCCTTCAATTTGGCCTGTAAAATAATCGTCCACCTGATAAAAACGGTCAAAAATTTTGTGTACATCTTGCGGACGGATACCCGCCCCATAGTCACGCACGGAAATGGAAATGCTGTCTCCGTGATGGGTACCCTGTACTTTGATAATTTTTTCTAATTTATTGTTAAATTTAATGGCGTTGGTTAGCATTTCTTCCACTAAAAAGATGATCAGTTCCTCATCGGCTTTTAACTCTAGGGTAGACGGACAATCGATTTCGATAGATGTACCGCGTTTGGCTACGGTAGAAGAGGGGGAAGTCGATGATAACTCGTCTTCTTGCGCCACGGCATCGTTGGCACACATTTTAAGTAAATCTTTCAGATTAATTGTTTTTTGAGTTAAATCTTTAGCAGTCAAATTGTTGACCTTGTTAAAGAATAATAATTTGTCTACTAATTTACACAATTTAGTGCCCTGTTTATTAATTTCTTCTAGCGCTTTGGTAGTAAACGGAGAAAAATTTTCCTTGGAGGATTGGGATAAAATGGCTTCTGAATAACCGTTAATAATGGACAGGGGAGTGCGCAACTTGTGGGAAACTAAAGACAGCATTTTCCCATCATCTTCCCCTTGTAAGGTCTTTACAACCGGATTTTTTTCAGATGTCTGCTCCATGTTTCCTCTTAAAATGCAATGTTCAAATTAACATAGAACAAATCGCGTTTGTTATCTCCATGGGTATCTTGTAGATGGTTAAAAGCAATGTCCACGTGCGCACGTTTGGCCACTAGAAATGTATTGCCCACTATAACGGAATGCTCCGAGTCGGCCGTATAAGATTCTGCATAATGGTAGGCGGCGTAAAGAGAAGAACGTTGTTCTGCCCACATACGTGTAATACGAGCGGAAAGAGCATATTTAGTTAAAGAGCGGGTTACATCGAAAGATTCTGTAAAAGCTAAATCTTTCATATCCAAAATACCGCGGAACGCTTCAATACGGCTGACACCATCGGGATATTGGAAAGCGGCCCCGGCCACTTGAAACATAAAGGCATCGTAGAAATTTTGCCGCAGTCCTAAGCTGAAAACCAGCTGGTCATAATTATCGTGATTCCATTGGGTGCCGCTTTCGTCGAAGGTGTTGGCTTTTTGCCGGGCATAAGAAACCCCCACATAGGCCTGTGAATATAGTTCGTCCACTTCGTCTTTGACTAAATCCATAATAAACTGGGAGCTGACCCCATAAGCGTAGGCATCTTTTAAGTGAGGTTGCTTTTCAAAATCATTTTTGAAGTAATAGAAAGGAGTGAGGTTAAGACGGAATAACTCAAAATCCATTTGCATCGGCAAATAGACGGAATAGACCGGATCTTTGAAGGCCCCCTGTTCAATGGAGAACTTATCTTCCACATATTTGCCTTCCAGCCCGATGGAGAAATTGATCCCCAAGGGGACAGCCGCCCCCAGGCGGGCTTGGTTGTAATCAGAGGAGTAGATATAAGAAGCGGTTGTATCTACGGTATAAGCTTGCGCAGTCAGCGCAAGAACAGACAAACAAGTTAATAATAGGATTTTTCTCATATTCTATAATGTAGCAAATTTATAGCAGTTCGACAGAAATTTTTAGGGCTAGCGTGAGTGTGGCGGATATTTTGCTAAAATATAAATGATGAAAAAGTATTTGTTATGGAGTCTCTTAGTTGTTGCACCTCTTTTAAGCTTTGCGGCGCAAGTGGTGCGCGGACCGTATTTAGAAGATCCTACTCAAACGACGCTGATTTTACGTTGGGAAACGAACGAAAGAACGCCGGCTTGGCTGGAATACGGCCCTGCGCCGCGCTGCAATCAAATTATGAAAATCAGTCCGGAGAGCACCGAACACAAAGCGGTGTTGTACGGATTGGTGCCCAATCAAGAATTTTGTTATAAATTATACGTCTATAACAGTGCCAAAGACGGATTGCAAGCGCCGATAGAGGGTTCTTTCCGTACGCTCTATAGTCTTGAACGTAAAGAAGTACATTTTTTAGCTTTTGGTAATACGGCCGGTGAAAACCAAGGAGCCAAGGCTTTATTATCGGAACAAATGGCTGAGCAAAAAGCAGATTTTGTTATTCATACCGGAGACATTACTTCTACCGGTTTAGATGCAGATGCGGATGCTGAATTTTTTAAACCTTATCGGGAGATGTTGCGGATAACGCCGCTGTTTGTAGCCTTAGGGGCCAATGAATACGGTCCGGAGCGCGAAAGCCGGGACAGTAAAGCCTTTTTACGCACCAATTATACTCGTTTTCACAATATGAGCTGGTCCAATGCGACTCCCAAGTATTATTCGTTTGACACTGCCAATGCCCGTTTTGTGTTTTTAGATACTAATTCCGTGTATGGAGCTGTTTGGGCACCGGATTTAGATGAAAAGTCTGCCCAGTATAAATGGTTGCAAACTACCTTGGCGGGAGCCCCGGAAAAATGGAAAATTGTGGTATTAAATGCCCCCCTCTATTCTACCGGAGAAAAAGGCCCTGCCTATGAGGTGGCGGCGCGCTTGGTACCTTTATTCGAACGGTATGGAGTAGATTTGGTGTTGCAGGGGGCAGAGGCAGATTATGAACGCACTTTCCCGCTTTTAAAAGATGCTACCAATCCCCGCGGAGTTACGTATATCACGCTGGGCGGCGGAGGAGCTACTCCCAAACGTCGCAGCGGACCGCATCCCTCTACTGCACGGTTTGTATCTAATTATCATTATGCAGATTTCCGCATTGTAGACCGCAAGTTGACCATGAAAGTATACAATGAACAAGGAAAACAAATCGATAAATTAGAATTGTATTTATAAGTCAATTTTTTGTAATAAATATCCCCCGGCGTAGCCGGGGGTTTTTTATATGCGGGCCCTGCCCTAGACTACTAGTCCGCTAGATATCTAGCCGCAACAGCTCCTATCGCGTGCGTGTCCGGTTGTTATAAATAAAGTATCATCCCCGATGTTGCCGTCCGCAGGACTCGGGGATCTTCCACGTATTTGTTGTTTTGCAACGACAAAAATAAACGACAAGCGTTGAAGATTCCCGATAAAGACATTCGGGAATGACAATATAAAATTAAGGTCATCCTGAATTTATTTCAGGATCTCTTCCTTATTTGTCAGGCGGATGCCTGACCTACATACACAACAAAGCGGCTGAGATTCCCGAACGCTGCGCGCCGCCAGACACTCGGGAATGACAGATGGGGTTGTTTATTTTTTGGCCGTTTTGTCGTCGGGAAATAAAAAAGACTTGACATCGTTTTTTTTTTTTGTAGCATTTTAAATAAACGAACCAAAAAGGAGGTTGTTTATGTTTGTAAAAAGTAACAGAGCATTTACGCTTATTGAGTTGTTAGTCGTCGTCTTAATTATTGGGGTATTGTCAGCCATTGCTTTGCCACAATATGAAATGGCCGTATTACGCTCAAGATATGCTGGGATGAAGGATTTGGTGAATAAAATGGCCTTGGCGCAAGATGAGTATTATATGGCAAACGGAACATATGCTTCGAAATATGGAGATTTAGGAGTACTCCCTCTTGGAAATAGTGATAGTACAGACGAGTATAGTCGGTACTCGTGGGGCTTCTGCCAAAGTTCCTCGACTGGACAGAGCCTGTGTAAATTGAAGGTGTCAGATATAACTGTGCAATATCAAGTGACCAATGTAAATTCTACCGCTTCTTACAACGGCAAAAAATATGCGGGAAAGAAGATTTGTGTGGCCGAGGGGAGAAATACCACATCTAAAGCTGACAAATTGTGTTGGTCCGATGTAGGAAAAAAAACCGTTGACTTATCATCCAGTGGTTGGAGAATGTACTTTTATAATTAAAACTAGTTGAAGAAATTACCAATTCTTATGCCGCCAGTACATCATTACAAGCCACACGGAAATAAGCCCCAAGCCCATTAACATCCAAAAGGCATCGGGATGTTGAGACATTGGCAAGTGTACGTTCATACCGTACATACTGGCAATTAGCGTGGGTACCATGAGGGAAATGGTGATAATGTTGAGCTTTTTAATCAGTAAGTTGAGGTTGTTGCTGACAATGCTGGCGCGCGCGCCCAAGAGTTGCGCCAAGATGTTGGAGTGAATGTCGGCCTGCGTTTTACATTGCAGGTTTTCTACGATAATATCGTCCAACATTTCTTCGTCATTTTCCGAAAATCCAAAGCGTGCCGACAAGTTGCGCATCTTTTCAAATACAAATCCGTTGGCGGTAATGGCCTCGGCATAATACACCAAGCTCTTTTCCAAGCTAACCAAGTTGAGCAGGTACGTATTGTCCATAGACTCGGTCATCTTATCTTCAATTTCTTCTGAAATAAGGTGAATAATGCGCAGGTGTTCTACATAATGTGAAATCGAGTTATAGACCAGTTTTAAGAACACATTTTTGATAGACGAAACAGTTTGAAAACGTTTGCCGGTAAATAAAGGAATATCTTCGGCCAGTACAATGACCAATTTTTCCTCAAACAAAAACAGTCCCACAGATGCCGTCTTAAATTCGAGCTGGTCTTTGCCGGAATAATTTTTAGGGCGTTTATAAATCATGACGATGTGCTCTGGCTCAAATTCCAAGCGTGGGAGTTCATCCGGGTCTAGTGCAGAAGCCAAGGTGTGCTCATCGATTTGAAAATCAGACACCAAAAAGCGTTGTTCCTCTAGCGTCGGATTAGTGAACAAATAGACTTGTGCTTTTTCGTCGTCTGTTTGGCTGAGCTTGCGATCTACGATATTGTATTTAGTCAACATAAACTACCTGCCCTAAAAAGCTCTTTTTTATATGATAACACCTAAAAAGCGGCTTGTAAAGTATTTTTTCGTTCGCGTGCGAGGGTTACTAATTTGCTATAGTATAGAAAACAATACTTTAGGAGATTAATATGTCCATACTTTTTTCTAAGAAACAAAAAATAAAAGCACATGAGTTATCCGGTGCGAAAAATTATTTGAAACACATCGATTGCAAGTTGAAATTACCCAAGAAAGCCATTGTGTGTCCGCTTTCTTCTATCACAAAATATGTGCTCAGCCAAGGGAAATTTAAACACTATTGGTGCGAGGCCGATATTTACGTGGACGAGCAGAAAGGATATTGCTATGTGACGGGTGCCGGTATCGGCGCGCCTGCGATGGCCTGCGCGTTGGAAATTTTAATTGCCTTGGGTGTCAAGGAGTTACTGCTGATAGGGCTGGCAGGTTCTTTGCAGGCGGAAGTGTTGGCGGGGGATATTGTACTATGCAGCGGGGCGGTGGCCGATGAAGGTATTTCCGCCCATTACGCTCCGAAAGAAATTTCTACTCCGTCTGAAGTGATGACGCAACGCTTTGCCAAACAATTAGATAAAGCGGAACTGAATTATCATTTTGGTCCTACGTGGACTACAGATGCTTTGTTCCGTGAAACGGTAGAAGAAGTCAAACACTATCAAAAGAAAAATATTTTAACGGTAGAAATGGAAGCGTCTGCTTTCTTTGCCATTTGCGAACAGCGCAAAGTAAAGGGGGCGGCTTGTTTTGCGATTAGCGACGAGCTATTTAATTATAAATGGCAGCCGCACTTTGGCGAAAAACCGGTGGTAACCGCCATGCGTGCTGTGTTCCATACGGCTATTAAAACGTTAACGGGTAAGTAAAATATTTTATGTTATAATAAAATGATTTGGAGGAAGTAGTAAGGCGCGCACCGCGCTGAAAATAAAAATTTATCTGTTTTTGAAACCGTTTAAGAAACGGACCTTTGCCGCTAGGCAAGAGTATGCTCTTCAAAAACAGCCGATTCAGGCACAAGAGAGTGGACCTTCGAAACCCGTTCTCCTGTGCCGAATGTTTCTCGTTCTAACAGAGCGGGAAACTACGGCTGTTCTTGGTTGAAGGGGAGCATACTCTCAAGCAAGAAATAGCCGTTTTTTGTTGGGTTTCATAACAGAAAAAGCAGAAAAAGGAGAACAGGATGAAACACAACAAAAAAGCGTTTACGCTTATTGAGTTACTAGTCGTAGTGCTGATTATCGGTATTTTATCAGCCATTGCCTTGCCAATGTATGAAAAAGCGGTGGAAAAATCTCGTGCGGCGGAAGCTATTCAATTGCTGCGTTATATGCATAATCAAGGTGAAATTTGTGTTTTAGAAAGAGGTAAGGAAAGTTGTAAGAGAGGAAATAAGATGGAGGATATGGGCATAGAAATGCCTGCAAATTTATCATGTGCATGGGATGGATACGATAATATTTGTTGCTCTAAACATTGGTGTTATGATTCTAACTTGGATAGTTGGAGTGAAGGGGATACTTGTGAAGATGGTGATAGTATCCAATTCCCAGTTGCCCGTAGGGTAGATGGATTAACAGGAAAGGAAGCAAATGAAGGTTCTTACTCTTGGAAATATGTTTTGCAAGTTGGAAACTGTCCCGAAAATTATGGCAAAATTGTGTGCCATGGTGATAAATATTGCAAGATGTTCTCAGGGGATGGCAATCCAATTTAGCGGAAAAAAATCCTTATTTCTTACCTTGCACTTTATGCATCATATCATACATAATGATGCCCGCGGCTACGGCGGCGTTTAAGCTGTCCACATTGCCAAGTTGTTTTTGCGGAATAGAAATAATTTGGTCACAATGCTCGGCCGTTTTTTCCCGGATGCCGGTGCCTTCCGCTCCGATTACCAGCACCGCCGGAGAAGCATACTCCGTCTGGGCGATAGATTGACCGTCCATATCGGCCCCATATACCCAAAAGCCTTCCTCTTTCAAATCTAGTAGTGCATTAGACAAATTGGACACTTCTACAATATTTACATTTTCTACCGCTCCGCACGCCACTTTATATACTGTAGAGGTCAGCCCCACAGTGCGCCGTTGCGGTAAAATAATGGTGGAAAACCCTAAGCAGGCCGCACTGCGGATAATGGCACCTAAATTTTGCGGGTCGGTCATTTCATCTACCGCTAACCATAAATCATCTTTTTTTCCTTCTGCCTCATAAATAGCGGTGGAAAGCTTCATCAAACGTACCGGCTGAGCTTTGGCAATGACTCCTTGGTGATTGGCCCCTTTGGTCAGTTTATCCATCATTTTAATATCCATACGGTCAATTTTTACATTATTGCGTTTGGCCATACGGATAATTTCTTCTACGGCGCGGTGCCCGGCTTTATTATCCGAAACATACAGTTGTATGACATTGCGTTTTTTGCTTTTTAACGCTTCCATAACGGCATGAATGCCGTATAAAATATCTAAATTTTCACTCATAATTCCTCTTATCCGATTTGGCGTGAACCAAAACTCATGCCGGTTTCTAAGGCGGCTTTTACTTCCGCCCCGTTGGGATCGACCATTTTCAGTTTAGAAATAGCGTCGGCAATTTTCACTTCGGTCATTTCAAAACCGCGCAAAGCGGCCATATAACCAAACTTGCCTTCCAACACCATGTCTAAGGCCTTGGTACCATATAAGGTGGAAAGCCAACGGTCAAAAGCGGTCGGCGTGCCGCCGCGTTGCGTATGCCCGAGCACGCACGCACGCGATTCAATGCCGGTGCGTTTTTCAATCATATCGCTTAGTTTATAAGCAATACCACCTAAACGGATAGCATCCGTACTGCCGGCTACCGTGCGGCTGACGGCTTGCTCACCGGCTTCATTTTTGGCGCCTTCCGCTGCGACGACAATACTAAACGTGCGGCCCTTGCTCTTGCGGGCTAAAATCTGTTCTACGATTACATCATCACTATACGGGATTTCCGGGATGAGCACAATGTCGCCCCCGCCGGCAATGGCGGAGCGCAACGCAATCCACCCCGCGTAGCGGCCCATGGTCTCAATAATCATCACGCGGTGGTGGCTTTGAGCGGTGGTGTGGATACGGTCTATGGCTTCGGTCACGATGGAAAGAGCCGAATCAAAACCGAAGGTTTGGTCCGTGGCGCATAAGTCATTATCAATGGTTTTGGGCACGCCGACAATCGGCATTCCCATTTCAATAAATTGATGAGCCATGTGCAAGGTGCCGTCGCCGCCGGTAGCAATTAAAGCATCTAACTGATTAGCCTTGAAATTGTGCATGGCAACAGCAGATAAATCTTGCGGTTTTTCCGGCGAGCCAAACGGGGCTAAGGTATATTTGAACGGGTTGGCAATGTTGCTAGATCCCAAAATGGTGCCGCCGCGATTAATAATGCCGGAGACCGTTTCGGCAGTAATGGGGATAAATTCATTGCGTACCAGGCCGTCAAAGCCGTTTTTAAATCCCAGTATTTCGATACCGTGTTTGAGCGCGTTTTTGCTTACCGCCCGTACTACGGCGTTGAGGCCGGGGCAGTCCCCGCCTGCGGTTAAAATTCCAATCCGTTTAATGGTCATATTTTTGCCCTCCGTGTTTAAATCTGTTTGTTTTTAGGGGTGCTGGCATGGTCGCGGCGCACTTGCCGTACCCACGCAGTTACCTGATTAATCACCCAGTTAGGCGTAGAAGCGCCGTCTGTGATTAAAATATGTTTCGGTGCTAGAACTTGTTGCTCAGTCAAATCTGTTTCGGTTTCAATGTGTAGCACCTGCGGTGCCAGTTCCCGGCACAATAGCGCCAAACGCGTGGTATTAGCACTGTGCTTGCCGCCTACTACAATCACTAAATCTGCATTCTTGGCCAGCTCCACCGTTTCGCTTTGGCGCAGTTTGGTGGGGTGAGCATTACTATTGGAAATTTGGCATACATCCGCTTTTGCTTTAATAATTTCCGCGGTTTCTAAAAACACGCTTTCTTTTTGCGTGGTTTGCGAAACCACATTGACTTTGTCAAAATGGGGGAGTTGTTTGGCCTCTTCGGGGCCGGATACTACCGTTCCCCTGCCCAAGGTGGAACCTAACAAACCTTGCACCTCTGCATGGCCGCTATCTCCTACGATAACGGTGGCATATCCTTGCGCGGCATAGCGGGCAATGACGTCTGCGGCGTGTTTAACCAGCGGGCAGGTGGCGTCTACCACTTCCATCCCGCTCTGCATGACTTCTGCTCGAAACGCCGGCGTAATGCCATGCGCACGGATGACCAGCACGCCGGATTTATCTTTGGCTTGAGCGGGAGTTTCCACCGAGGTAATATTTTTAGCGGCCAGCATATCGGTGGCTTGTTTATTATGAATCAGCGGCCCTAAGGTATAAATGGGTTTCTTGCCGGACGCTTCTAGCTCCAGCACTTTATCAATAGCGCCCTTTACTCCCGGGCAGAACCCGGCTGATTTAGCAACAATTACGCCTTGATCTTTTTCCATAGGTATATTATAGAAAATTAAAGTATGGCTGGGCGGGAAAATAAGGATTACGGGAGGGATAGGTTATTTGGAAATTATTTAAGCTCTTTTTTATCGCCGGTTGTGTAAATGGTTGTTTATTTTTTGGCCGTTTTCTCGTCTTTTCCTTCTGTTGTCATTCCCGACTCACACCCCCTGTCATCCCCGAAGGTTGTAATCGGGGATCTCCTCCTTTTTAGCTGTTTTTTCGTCGAGAAATAAAAAAGGCTTGACATCGTTTTTTTTTTTAGTATCATTTAAAAAAATTATCAAAGGAGGTTGTATATGTTTGTAAGAAATAAAAGAGCATTTACGCTTATTGAACTCTTGGTGGTTGTGCTGATTATTGGCATTTTATCAGCGATTGCCTTGCCGCAGTACGAAAAGGCGGTAGAAAAAAGTCGTGCTGCTGAAGCATTTCAAATGCTTAGATATATGCATAATCAAGGAAAAATGTGTATGTTGGAACGGAATTGTGGGGATCAAAACAATGAAACTATAGGAATAGAATTAGGGAATAGTTTTGTATGTGATTTTAATGGTGAAACTGAAAGATGTTGCAGTAATCATTGGTGTTATGATAATAATGGACTTGACTGGGGGGCCTATTGTGCTGGAAACACACCGGACAGTCCATTAGCAATTCGTGTTTCTTCAAGACCTGATGATTTGTGGGATACAGATGGTGTGCGTATGTATGTGTTGCAATTTGAAGGGTGTGAAGGAAGCCCTAATCACAATCAAACAATATGTTATGATTCAGATAAATGGTGTAAGTTGTTTGGTGGAAATGTTACATACTAAAAAACACCCCATTATTCGCGGGGTGTTTTTTAATATATCTTTTTTATTTCTTCAATTCTTCTACAAACGCGTCCATATCGGACAGGTTTTTACGCACGGCATCTTTGTCGGTGCGTTTTTTGTACTCAAATTGACCGTCTTTGACCGTGCGGCTACTGATCACTACGCGGTGCGGCAGACCGATTAAATCGGCATCTTTGAATTTCACGCCCGGGCGTTCATCGCGCTCATCCATCAGCACGGACAAACCCGCACTTTCCAACTTTGCGCACATTTCATCTGCGGCTTTTTTGACATCTGGATTAGTGTCATAATCAATAGCCACCAAGGCCACGTCAAACGGTGCAATAGGCGTAGGCCAAATAATCCCGTTATCGTCGTGGCTTTGCTCAATGGCGGCGGCCACCACGCGGCTAATGCCAATGCCGTAGCACCCCATAATAAACGGTTCGCTGGTTTGTTTTTCCGTAAGGAAAGTGGCATTCATCGCGGCGGAATATTTGGTGCCCAGTTTGAACACGTGCCCTACCTCAATGCCGCGGGTAAAATTAAATTTGGCTCCGCATTTGGCACAACAGTCTCCTTCGGAGGCAATTTTCAAATCATAGTAACCATCCACTTCAATATCGCGGGACGGATTTACGTTGATGACGTGCACATCGGTTTCATTGCCGCCTGCTACGCCATTGACTACACCTTTGACGTAATTATCGGCCAAAATTTTCACTTTGGGGTTGCGGGCCTTTAAGCCTTGCGGTCCGGCAAACCCGACCGGAGAACCTGTGACTTGCGTGTAAACTTCCTCGCTGGCTTTTTCCAGTTCGGTGCATTTTAACAAAGCGCGGAGTTTGGGTTCATTGAGTTCATGGTCGCCCCGCACCAGTGCTACTACCGGCTCACCATCGGCGGTAAAAACCAATAGTTTAATCAGTTTATCCGGCGTCACTCCCAACAGTTTGGCTACATCTTCTACGGTGTAGGCCTTAGGGGTGGGGCGCTTTTCCAGGGGTTTAAAATCGGCTGGATTAATGGTAAATTCGGGCGCTTTAATAGCGGCTTTTTCCGTATTGGCGGCATAGTCGCAAGACGGACAATCGGCAATGACATCTTCGCCATTATCAGCCAGCACCATAAATTCGTGGGAGAAATTGCCCCCAATGGCACCTGTGTCGGCTTCCACCGCTTTAAATTTAAAACCGCAACGCGTAAATACGCGCTGATAGGCCTCATACATACGTTGATACCAATCGGCCGCTTGATCTTCGGTCGCGCAGAAAGAATAAGCATCTTTCATATAAAATTCGCGGGCACGCATCACGCCAAAACGGGGGCGGATTTCATCTCTAAATTTAGTACCGAATTGGTACAAGCAAACGGGTAATTGTTTATAAGAAGAAATATCTTTGCGGGCTAAATCGGTAATCACTTCTTCGGCGGTAGGAGCCACGCAAAATTCGGCTTTTTTGCGGTCGGTAATTTTTAACAGTTGGTCTCCGAAATGTTGCCAGCGGCCTGTTTCGTTCCACAGTTCGGCCGGTTGGATAACCGGCAGCCATACTTCGCATGCTCCGGCGCGATCCATTTCTTCGCGCACGATGTTTTCTACTTTTTTGAGCACTTTAAGGCCCAGCGGCAGCCACTCATATAGTCCGCTTCCTAACTTACGGATTAGCCCCGCGCGAATCATCAGTTTGGCGGAAAGATTGTCTGCATCTTTCGGCGCTTCTTTTAAAGTAGGGATGTAATAATTAGAACGTTTCATATTAGTTTTTCTTCCATGTATTAATTTTTTCAATCAAAAAATCTACCCATTTCTCTTGGGGGAGTTTGAACATGGTTTGTCCGTGTTCAAAATAAAGTCCTTCGCCTTTGCCGCCGGCAATGCCAAAATCCGCATCCCGCGCTTCACCGGGGCCGTTGACAATACACCCCATCACGGCAATTTTAAGCCCGGTTGCTTTGGCCAGCAACTCTTTGTCATTATAAATGCGGTTTTCTAGCTCATGCACGGTGCCGGTTACATCTACCTGTGTGCGGCCGCAAGTCGGGCAAGAAATTAAATTCGGGCCATACTCGCGCAGGCCGACTGCTTTTAAAATTTCATAGGCCGTGCGCACTTGCATACGCGGGTCTTCCGTCAAAGAAACGCGAATCGTGGCGCCAATTCCTTTTTGCAAAAGTGTCCCCAGTGACACCGCACTTTTGACCGTACCGCTTAAAAAACTACCCGCTTCGGTCAGCCCAATATGCAGCGGAATATCGCTTTGTTTAGCAAATAATTCATTGGCTAAAACGGTGCGGCGGAAATTATCGGATTTTAAGGATACGACTACATTTTTGAAATTGAGTTGTTCTAAAATATTGGCCTGTTCCAACGCCTCATTGACCATTACTTCGGCCCATTTTTCATCAGAAAGTTCCATACGGCCCTGTACGCTTTTAAGGTATTTGACTGAGCCGGCATTTACTCCGATGCGGATGGCAATACCTTTGTCGGCACAGGCGCGTACTACTTCTTTGGTATTTTCAATTGCGCCGATATTACCTGGATTGATGCGCACTTTGTCTACGCCTTGTTTGATTGCTTCCAAGGCTAGTTTATAATCAAAGTGAATGTCTGCCACGAGGGGGGAGTGAATTTGTTTTTTAATTGCTCCCAAGGTTTGGGCCGCTTGCATATCCGGTACGGCTACGCGGTTAATTTCGCAGCCGGCATTTTCCAGCGCGATAATTTGCACGGCAGTAGCGGCGGCGTCGCGCGTATCGGTATTGCACATACTTTGTACACGTACCGGGTGGCCGGTGCCGAGGGTGTAAGGACCTACTTTTACTTCGCGGGTTTTATACATTATTTATCCTCTTGTGAAACAGACTGCGTTTGTGCGGCCGGTTTATTGAAAAAAATACGTTTAATATCGGAATAAGATGCGTACAATACTAACGCAATTAGGATATATAAGCCTATATTAGCGGCATGGGTCAGCATTTTCATAGAAGGCAAGCGGTGCGTGAGCCCTTCCCACAAAAACACCAACGCGTATCCGCCGTCTAGTATAGGAATCGGAAATAAGTTAAATAGTCCGACCGCCAAAGACAACATAGCAATTAAAAAGA
>JAZNEO010000228.1:0-17989 GCA_045588685.1 Candidatus Avelusimicrobium sp.
ATTACACAAAACCCGCAACTGGAATTAACCGTAGCCGGCGGCCGTGAACCCGGCGACGGACTTGCCATGCAAGGCGACATCATCATTGATTTTTCCTCACCGCAAGGAGCGCAAGATGCGTTTCAGTGGGCCAAAGAACACAAAGCCGCTTGTCTGATTGGTACCACCAATCTGCCCGAACGCTTTTTATTTCAAATGCAGGAAGAACGGAAAATTCCGCTCTTTTATGCACCTAATGTCAGTTTGAGTGTATATTTCTTCGGAGAATTACTGAAAAAATCCGTACAACTCTATAGCAGATATGATTTACAATTGCATGAAATCCATCATAACCAAAAGAAAGATGCACCTTCGGGTACTGCTAAAAAGTTGGCGGACTTAATTAATTTCCCGGTGGAAAAAATCACGTATGAGCGCATTGGCCAAGTGCCGGGCACACATCAACTCTCTTTAACGGGAACGTATGACAAAATTACCCTAACACACGAGGCCCTCAACCGTGATTTATTTGCTTCTTCAGCGGTGCAAATTGCCGCATGGCTTGTCAAACAGCCGGCAGGGTTTTATACCATGTCTGACTATGCAAAATGCTATTTAAAATCTTCTAAAAAAGGACATTATTAATATGAAAATTCACTTTGTAGGAATTGGCGGAGTAGGCATGAGTGCACTGGCGCAACTGCATGCCATGAGCGGAGATACCGTCACTGGTTCTGACCGCTTAATTAATAAAGGATATACAGATTTGGCCCTGTGGGAATATTTGAAAAAATTAAATATCTCTCTTTTCCCGCAAGACGGTAGCGGACTCGATAAAGATACGGACTTAGTGATTTTATCATCCGCCATTGAAAGCGACAATCCGGAAATTAAAAAAGCCAAAGAGCTGGATATTCCCACTATGCACCGCTCGGAGTTGTTGGCTAAACATGTAGCCGAACACCGCACTATTGCCGTTTCCGGCACCAGCGGCAAAAGTACTACTACCGCCATGGTGTATGAAATTTTAGCTTACGCCGGCAAAAGTCCTTCCGTCATTACCGGAGCCGCCATTTTGTCCTTGCAAAAAGAGCAGGGCGTGTTTGGCAATGTGTACAAAGGAGCTTCTGATTTACTGGTCATTGAAGCCGACGAAAGCGACGGCTCTATCGTCAAATATCACCCCTATTTAGGATTATGTTTGAACCTGCGCAAAGACCATAAAGAGCTGGATGTCTTGCAAGGATTTTTTACTCAATTTATCAAACACTGTCAAAAAGCGGTAGTCAATGTAGAAGAGGATAATCTCAAAGCCGCCGGAGCCGGTTGCAAAACATTTGGTTTACATCACGGCGATATTCATCCGGAAAATATCCGCGCCAATGGTTTCGGATCTGACTTTGAAATTAATGGACAAAAATTTCATCTCAACATTCCGGGCCTGCACAATATCGCCAATGCCACCGCAGCCGTAGCCGCAGCGTTGGAATGCGACGTAGATTTGAAAACTGCCGCGGCCGCACTGGAAAAATTTTCAGGCATCGCACGCCGCTTTGCTTCTATCGGTTCGTACAACAACATTGAAGTAATTGATGATTTTGCTCACAATCCGCACAAATTACACGCCACGATTGATGCCGCGCATTTACGAGGAAAACGAGTACTGGCGTTTTATCAGCCGCATGCTTTCACTTCTATCAAATTGCTCACACCCGAATTTGTGGAAAATTTAAGCCAATGTATTGGCCCCAATGACGGGTTATGGCTTACCGAAGTATATTATCCGGGCGGCACTATTCCGCAAGGAGTTACCAGTAAAAGTGTATATGACGGCTTGAAAGCGAACGGGGTCAATGCGCATTTTGATCCGTGCCGCGAACATTTGCTGGCCGATATGGCCGCTGCCGCTCAACCCGGAGATATTTTGCTGGTACTGGGAGCACGCGATCCGACCCTGACGGACTTTGCCAAAAAATTATTAAAAGCCGTCGAAACACATCACAAAAACACATGCACTTGTACCGAATGTATGCTGGGCAATTGCTGTATGGCTTTTGAGAAATAATATGTATTTCTTGGATTCCCACGCCCATTTATTAGACCCTGCTTTTGAACAGGATCGCGCCGACGTTATCCGTCGCATGCAAGAGGCGGGCGTAGTACGCTGGGTAGAAATCGGTTGTCAAACAGACGAGTGGGAACCAGCCTTGAATTTGTGTGCGCAATATCCGCAACGTACTGTGTGTGCTTTAGGGATTCATCCGGAATTTGCCCACACGTATACTCCAAATGAACAAGCCCGTTTGACTGAGCTGCTTAAAGACCCGCGCGTAGTGGCGGTGGGTGAAATTGGACTAGACTATTTTTATTTGGAAGAGTGTCCGGAAGATATTCAACTGCATACTTTGCATCAAATGATTGCGCTGGCTAACTCTGTACAAAAACCCATTGTTTTGCACGTGCGCCGTCAAGAAGAAGATTATACTCCCTACATCAAAACATTTGAAATACTTAAACACGAATGGACACCTCTGGTGCGTCCTCATAGCGGCATATTACATTGTTTTTCCGCCGGATATGAGCAAGCCTCTCAAGCCTTAGATCATGGATTATTACTGGGTATTAACGGATGTTTTACGTACAAGAAAAATGAATATATCCGGCAAGCTGTTAAAAAAGTAGGGGCTCGTCATTTGGTGTTGGAAACGGATTGCCCGTACTTGTCTCCGCAAGGCAAACGCGGTACCCGTAATGACCCCTCCAATATCCCTCTGATTGCACAGTGGGTAGCCGATTATTTAGATATGCCGGTTGAAAAATTGGCCGAAATTACCACGCAAAATGCATCAGAAGTATATGGTTGGAAATAGTCTTTGCTTTACAAATGATTCATTATTTGTAACGCCTATTCTGCACGCAACATATAAAATTTAGTAGAATGAAACAAAGCAGTTGGATAAGGGGAAAAACATGAGTAACCGAAGGATGGCCCGCGAATGTGCTTTGCAATGTTTATACTATGCCGACAGTGCCAAATTGGCTGACGGAACACAAGTGGCGCCCTATACGGCTGATTTTGAGCGGGAATTGGGCGAATACTTTCCGTTCTGTAAAGATTTGGTAGACGGCACCGCTCACTACTTACCTCAAATCGATACCCTCGTATCCAAATATGCAAAGAACTGGACTATTAACCGAATGTCAGTGGTGGACCGTTCCATTTTACGCATGGCTGCCTACGAACTGGTATTTAGCAAAGAAAAAACTCCGGTGCCGGCTATTATTGACGAAGCAATCGAACTGGCCAAAAAATTTTCTACCGACAATTCCAGCAAATTTATCAATGGTCTGCTTGACCAATTAAAAAAAGAACGTAAATAAAGAAACGTTATGGCTTTTAATCCTGCCGAAGAAATTGCCCGTCTGCGCAAAGAAATAGAATTTCACAATCATCAGTATTATGATTTAGACGACCCTATTCTTTCCGACACGCAGTATGACGAACTGTATCAGCGCTTAAAAGAATTGGAAGCGCGCTATCCGCAGTTTATCACCGTTGATTCCCCTACCCAAAAAATAGGCGGCCGTGCCAGCGCTACGTTTGCTCCTGTTACCCATGGGGTACCGATGATGAGTTTGGATAATTCCTATAATGCGCAAGATGTACTGGCTTGGCATGAACGTTGCTGTAAAGGGCTGGCCAATACTTCTTTTGAAATGGTGTTGGAAGCAAAAATTGACGGAGTGTCCTGCTCGCTTAGTTATGTAGACGGCGTGCTCACGACGGCGGCCAGCAGAGGAGACGGCAAAGTAGGGGAAGATATTACTGCCAATGTACTGCATGTGCAAGGTATTCCTCACCGCCTGCAAAATGCACCGGCCGGCGTGCTGGAAATACGCGGTGAAATTTATTTAAACAAAGCCGATTTGGCTGCTTTAAATGAAAAACAGGCAGCTCAAAACCAAATCATTTTTGCCAATACCCGCAATGCGGCGGCCGGTTCCTTGCGGCAAAAAGACCCCGCCATTTCTGCCTCTAGACCTTTACGTTTTTTTGCTCATTCATTTGGTCGTGGCGATATCATGGCAGAGAGTTTTAGCGGATTTATTGCTTCTTGCCGACAATGGGGCTTTGACGTTTCACCGGTACGACTGCAAACTGCGGATATTAAACAAATTATTCAGTTTTATAAAGATTTTGACACCCGGCGTCATGAGTTACCATTTGATACGGACGGACTGGTCATTAAAGTCAATTCCTTTCAGCAACAATTGATTTTGGGCAATACGGCCAAGAGTCCGCGTTGGGCCATCGCTTTTAAATATCCTGCCGAACAAGCCACCACCACAGTTAATCATGTTTTATTTTCCGTGGGACGTTCAGGCATTATCACACCGGTGGCACAAGTGCAACCGGTATCGTGTGCCGGTGTAGTGATTTCCAATGCCACCTTGCATAATTTTGATGAAATTAAACGCTTGGGCCTACGCGTAGGGGATAAGATTATTATCGAGCGCGCCGGAGAAGTAATTCCAAAAGTAGTGAAGGTAGTGGAGCATATCGGTCAAGAAGAAATTGTGCCGCCGACAACATGTCCCGCCTGCGGACGGCCGGTTTATAAAGCCGAAGGGGAAGTGGGATATTATTGTGTCAATCCCGCCTGTCCAGCTCAAGTGAAGGGGCGCATTTTGCACTATGCCAGCCGAGGGGCTATGGACATTGACGGCATGGGTGATGTGGTAGTAGAGGAACTAGTGGACCGGCAATTTGTCAAAGACTTTGCCGATTTATACCAACTGCACTTTTTCCATTTATTATCGCTGGAAAATTTTAAAGAAAAAAAATCTCAAAATTTACTTGACGGATTAGAAGCCAGCAAAAAACGTCCTCTCTCTCGCCTGCTTTTTGCGCTGGGGATAGCCTTTGTGGGGGCCAAAACCGCAGAAACTTTAGCAGATCATTTCCATACCTTGGATGCTTTAATGCAAGCTAGCCCTGAAGAATTGCAAAACATTCCAGATATTGGAGAGTCGGTTTCACAAAGCGTGTATAATTTCTTTCATGATCCGGTCGCTCGGGAACAGATAGAAAAATTGCGGCAATTAGGCATCAACTTTACCCAACCGGAAAAACAAGTTTCTTCCCGTGCTTTGGAAGGGAAAACGATTGTATTTACCGGAGAAATAGAGGGCCTTACCCGCACACAGGCAGAGCTGCTTGCACGACAACACGGCGCCAAAACCAGCGGCACCGTTTCTCAAAAAACTTCTTTTGTAGTAGCCGCCAAGGCAGCCGGGCTCAAGCTGAAAAAAGCCCAAGCCCTGGGCGTGCCGGTCATTACCCCGGAAGAATTTTTTAAAATGATTTCCTTGTAAAAGAACCGCCGGATACACAAATTTAGCTGGCAATATTTACAAAATTTGTTATACTAAGAGAGATGTATACAATTTGATCTGTTTTTGGAACCGTATGTGGAATACGGAGAGCTTTGAGGATACTCAAGGCATTCTTGCAGTCCAAAAACAGCCGATATCAGGCACAAGACAGACAGGGTAGCTCCCACGTTTGTCTTGTGCCGAGTGTTTGCCACGCCTTCGGGCGCGGCAGACCACGGCTGTTATGTTTGGGTTACTGCAAGAAGCTCAAGTATAGCGGCCGTTTTTCATATCGTTTTCCAAAAACAAAAAGGAGAACTTTATGAAAAAAAGAGGTTTCACCCTCATAGAATTATTAGTCGTAGTACTAATTATCGGTATTTTAACTGCGGCGGCAGTTCCGATGTATGAGAAAGCTACCCGCAAAGCCCAATTTGTACAAGTGCAAACCACTCTCAATGCCATTATGCGTGATATTGATGTCTATACCATGGAAAATGGATATGACACACATGATTTTCTAAATCTTGTCCAATCAGTTTCGTGTAATTCTTCCTGGTACAATTGGAATTTTCATGGATGTAGCAGAGACGAGGGAGGTTATTGGACCACATCCGGTGGAAACGGAGTCATTCATCTGTCTTTCCAACCAAACGCTTCTTTATTCGTTACGTCTACTGGTAAAGACGTCTATTCTTTTACCAAATCGATGACCACTCCATGGACTTGGACTAATGGCGGGCATCAGGCTTGGGGAACTATGGTAAACACGGACAATGAAACCGTTCAGCTATTTTGTGAATGGTGGATTAAAACCGGCGGGAAACCTGTATCGGGCGCGGCAAAAACACTGACTGATGCCTATTGCAAATAAAACAACTTCTCATAACAAAACCCCGGGCATTTCTGTCCGGGGCTTTTAAGCCGTCATCCCGCAGTGTCTCTATGCGGGATATAAAATCTATTAAAAACAAATTTCATTATACAAATCCTTCCATTCGGGATTAAATTTATTTATCAAATAATTCTTCCAACTTCTATTCCATTCTTTAAGTACTTTTTCACGTTGTATAGCCAATACAATAGTAGAAAATTGTTCATAATAAACTAATTTCTTGATATTAAATTGTTTTGTAAAACCTTTCACTAACCCTTGTTTATGTTCATACACGCGACGCTTTAAATTATTTGTTACACCAATATAGAGCATTTTATTGTTTTTGGTGGTTAAAATATACACATATCCCATAGGCATATTGTAGCAGAAAAAATCTATATCCCGCATAAAAACACTGCGGGATGACGAACTTGTGAAATAGGGTGTAACGAAATGGCAAAATACTGAGAAATGACGGAATGAAGTGATATTGTACAATGACGGATGTGGAGTAATATCCAAATTACTCATAACAAAACCCCGGCACATTTTGTGTCGGGGTTTTTGTAAATATACAACTAAAGTTGTGCTTTACAATTAAGCTTTCTTGGCTACATCTACGAGTTGTTTGAAAGACACGGGGTCCTTAATCGCCATTTCAGAGAGCATCTTGCGGTTTAAGGTAATACCGGCTTTCGTAAGCCCGTTAATGAACTTAGAATAGCTTAAGCCTTCTTCACGCACGGCCGCATTGATACGGGTAATCCACAATTGGCGATACGTATGTTTTTTATCGCGGCGGTCCACATAAGAGTGTACCCACGATTTACCCAATTGCTGGGTAGCCATACGTAAACGGCGGGATTTATCTCCGTAATAGCCGCTGGCGGCTCTTAATAATTTTTTCTTCCGGGCATGCCGGGGAACACTGAATTTAATTCTCATATCGCTTCACCTCTTATTTAGCCATCGGCATTTGTTTCTGCAAGATGCGGCCGTTTAAGGAGTTCTTTTCAATCACTCCGGTTTGGCGCATGTCATGTTTGCGGGAAGCAGAAACAGGTGTAAGCAAGTGTTTTCTGCCGGCTTTACGATGGGTATATTTGCCCTTCGCGGTAATGCGGAAGCGTTTTTTGGCTCCGCTATGGTTTTTCATTTTAGGCATTTGTTTATCCTTGTATTAAGTTAGCGAGGCCCGACGAAACGGACCGACGCCCCTCCCCAACGCAAACCCTGCGCGGGCAGGTGTTTTTTATCAAAAGAAAGTTAGTTTTTAGGAACAAAGGTCATAGACATCCGGTTGCCCAACTGCTGCAATCCGCCATCTACAGTAGCCAGAGGCTCTAAACGTTTAGCCGCGTCATTGAGCATCTGTTCACCCAGTTCCTTGTGCTGATTTTCGCGGCCATGAAACACGACCACCAAACGCACTTGATCTTTCTTTTTCAAAAATCCTTCGATTTGTCTAAGTTTGACGTCCAAATCATGCGGAGCAATGCGCGATTTAATGCGCAACTCTTTTAAGGTTACTTTGCTCTGCTTTTTCTTGGCGTCTTTCTCTTTTTTGCTCTGTTCGAAAACATACTTGTTGTAATCGAGTATTTTACAAACAGGCGGCTGGGCGTTGGGTGAAATTTCCACTAAGTCCAGCTCTTGTTCTTTGGCCAGCGCGATGGCTTTATGCGTCGGCAAAATACCGATCATCGCGCCGTCGCTGTCAATTACTCTTACTTCTTCCGCACGGATATTTCCGTTGCGGGTGTACAAATCTTTTTTAAAAACTCTTTTGTTATCAAATCTGGCCATTTTCTATTCTTTTGAAAAAAATAGTCCCTTTTCAGGACTATTTTATTATACAAAGTTAACAGAAATAGTGTCAATCAGCATAACACCGGCGCTTGCCCATTAGCCGCGCGTCACCAGGAAAGGAGCGACATCGCCAATCATATTCTGCACGGCCCGCATGGACTCACGATGTTGAGCACGGGAGTCCTGTGTATAGGTGTCCTGATATAAAGCCCGCGCACGTTGCCACATAGTTTGACGACCTATACTGCATCGTTCAATTAAATCTTCTTTTTTGATTTCTGCCACGTCACGGTTTAATCCATTGCTTTGCAAATCAAAGGTTGTCTTTCTCAGTTTCTCATACAAGGAAGTTCGCGGAAAGTATTGCAAGAAAATAGATTCGTGTCCATACATGATGTGTACCATCATGGGAGTTTCGCCCGTTTTATTTCGTTGAGCCAGCAAGTCTTCCAGCTCTGCTTTGCTAAATAATTTCCACACTTCCTCAAACATGTCTTTGGAAGAAGCCAAGTGTAAAATATTATTTCCATGGGCATCTACTTGCAAAAGAGCACGATGAGGTGCATAGGCCAACTCTTTTTTAAATTGATCCACATCGCCCCGTTTTACCAGTGTTAACAACAGATGTCCTCTGCTAGCCAACCGAGCAGCGGCATTTATCCTGGCGCTTTGTTCTGGGCTCATCTGAGCAAAAGCCCCGGACACTGCAAACAGTAATACAAAAATTGCTAAAAGTTTTTTCATAACCCCTCCTGCTACTTATAGCATAGCCTTTCTTGCGACGCGGCAACAGAGTCTTTAGACCTAAAGGCCCATAAAATTAGGGCCTAAGGAATATCTGGGACCTCTTTGCAATTATGTGAATAAATAGGGAAGGAATAATTTGCGCAGTTAAAAGCCATAAAAAAAGACTCCCGAAGGAGCCTTTTAAATGGAGCGGGCGAAGAGAATCGAACTCTCGTCTCAACCTTGGCAAGGTCGCGTTCTACCATTGAACCACGCCCGCAAAATCTTGCTGTAATAAAATTATAGCAAATTTTATTTCAAAAGTGTAGCGGAAATATTTTTTAAGTACGTATTTTCTTGCACTGCTTTACGTACCGCCGGATTTTGTTTCAGTGCGCGCAACGTGGGGCTGTTATTAATTAAAGCCGCTGCCTCTGCCGGATGATCCCGGTAATACTTGGCCGCTTTACTAATCAGTAAATAAGAAAACAAACGGCTACCCGCCAAAGCCCTAACCACTTGCTCGGAAGCCAAAACCTTTTGTATGGTATCTTGGGCAAAGAAACGCTGCAACCTTTCTTCTTGCTTGGCTATATTAGCCAATGCTTTCGGGGTGGCTAACAAAGGAGCGACATCTGCTCTTTCCTTAAATTTTTTGGCCAGTTCATCGTTGTTAAATAAGTAACGCAACAATTCCGGATCTTGTATATTCGCTTCTACATTAATAGACAAAGCAAAAGGAGCTTCTCCAATCGTTTTATAATTGCTTTCCGTGAGTGCGCGGAAATTATACCGGCTGATCACCGGTAACACAGAGCCGGATTGTTCCACCGTCACATTACGGTCTTGCCCTTCTGAAATTTGAATCACTTTACGGCCGGTATTGGGAGAAAAAGTGTGATCTACCACCAGCCCCTTTAACACCGTTGGATCTAAGGAACGAGAGACATTATCCGCCCGTTGTTGAGCGGTAAAAATAAAAAGCAAAGACACTAACACTAAGAAAAATATGCCGCCGCCTACCCACATCGTCATCTTATTCGTTTTCTGAGAAGACGAAACGGGTTTAGCGGTTTGGTCAACCAGCTCTTGCGCTTGTAGGTTTTTGGTCTGTTTGCGGAATTTTTGCGGATTTCGCAAACGTTCCATCAGCTCTTTTTGATCCATAATTATATTGTAACAAATAAATCTACGCACTATGCAAGCATCCACAACTCCTGCGGATTTGCTATAGTTTATATATGAAATCTTATACAGAATATTTAACTATTTGTACCGACAAACCTTACGATATCGTTAACATTACCCCGCAAGTGGAAGCGGCCTTAGTCAAAAGCGGCATTCAAGAAGGATTGTGTTTAGTCAATTCCATGCACATTACTTCGTCCGTATTTATTAATGATAATGAACGCGGTTTGCATGCTGACTTTTTGCGTTGGGTTGAAAAACTGGCTCCGTACGGGCTGGATAAATACCAACACAATTTAACCGGAGAAGATAATGGAGACGCTCATTTAAAACGTACGATTATGGGCCGCGAAGTAGTGGTAGCGGTTACCAAAGGACAGCTGGATTTTGGCCCGTGGGAAACCATTTTCTACGGGGAATTTGACGGCCAGCGTAACAAACGCATTCTAATTAAAATCATAGGGGAATAAGATGAAAAAAACTATTTTTTACCACGATACCGATTGCGGAGGCGTAGTATATTACGGCAATTATTTGAAATTTTTTGAAGAAGCCCGCACCCTTTATATGAAAGAAAAAGGGTTTTCCATCCCAGAGCTGATGAAACAAGGCTTATTCTTTGTAGTAGCACGACAAGAGGTAGAATATAAGTACCCGCTTCAATACGCTGACGAAATTGAAGTAAGCACTAAAATTTTAGAAGTGTCCGACATTAAAATCGTGTTTGAAAACATCATCACCAATCAAAACGGACGCCTCTGCACCAAAGGAAAAACTACTTTGGTCTGCGTTAATAAAAATGGCATGCCTACCCCAATGGGCTTAGATGTCAAACAAGCTATGAACTAATCTTTGTGTCAAAAGCCCCGCCCGACCCGCGGGGCTTTTTGTATAATAATTTTTTAGAAAATTCATTGAATAGGTACTTTTATGGAACGCACAAAACAAGAAAAAGAAAAAATTAAACAAATTTTAGCAGCTACTCAAAAGAACGATATCCACATCATCAAATTGTGGTTTGTGGATATTTTGGGCAACTTAAAATCGCTCTCGCTTTCTCACCGGGAATTTGAATATGCCATGAATGAAGGTATGGGCTTTGACGGTTCTTCCGTCGAAGGATTTGCCCGTATTTATGAGTCGGACTTAGTAGCCATGCCGGATTTGGACACGTTCCAAATGTTCCCGCCCGATTTAACCGGCGCGCCCATTGCCCGCTTTTTCTGCGATATTCAAACGGCAGACGGTCAGCAATTTGAAGGAGACCCGCGCTATATTTTAAAGAAAAATTTGGCCGCCATGCGTCAGGCCGGTTTTGACGCTTTTATGGTAGGGCCGGAATTAGAGTATTTTTACTTCAAAGATAACAAACATCCCGAAACTTTAGATTTCGGCGGATATTTTGACACTATCCCGTTAGATTCTTCCTATGCGGTGCGCCGCCAAACGATGCTGATGCTCGAAAAATTGGGCATACACGTGGAATATTCTCACCACGAAGTCGCGCCATCTCAGCACGAAATTGATTTGCGCTATGACGAAGCCATGAAAATGGCCGACCAAGTCATCACCTACAAAACGGTTGTCAAACAAGTGGCGGCCGCCAACGGAATGTATGCCACGTTTATGCCCAAACCCATTGCCGGTATGAACGGAAGTGGGATGCACGTGCACCAATCTTTATTTGCAGGCGGCGTCAATCAGTTTTATGATGAAAAAGACCCGATGTTTTTATCGCAAACCGCCAAACATTATATTGCCGGTATTTTAAAGCATGTACCGGAAATTTGCGCTGTCACCAATCAATGGGTCAATTCTTACAAACGCTTAGTGCCCGGCTATGAAGCACCGTCTTATATTGCCTGGGGACGCAAAAACCGCAGTGCGCTGGTGCGCATTCCGCAAGCTAAAATCGGCAAGCCCAATTCTACCCGTTTAGAATGCCGCTTCCCCGACCCGGCCTGCAACCCGTATCTGGCTTTTGCCGTGATGTTAGGAGCCGGACTGGACGGAATTAAAAACAAGTTGCCTGTGCCGGAAATGACGGAAGAAAATATTTTCCAAATGACTCCGCAAGAAAGAGAACAGCGCGGCATTGGCACATTGCCGGCGTATTTGTATGAAGCAATCAATGAAACCCGCAAGTCCGAACTGGTCAAACAAATCTTAGGCGAACATACCTTTGAAAAGTTTATTGCCAACAAAGACATTGAGTGGGACAATTACCGCACGCACGTTTCCAGCTATGAGTTGGAGAAATATCTGTCGGTGCTGTAAAGCAATCCTTTCAAAAAACCCTGCCGAGCGGCAGGGTTTTTTCATGTAAATGTTCTATTTTAGTAAATGGGGTTATCTCTTCCTTTCCATATTTTACATTCATCACCTTCATAACACCAAATTTCCCCATAGTTTTCTGGACAAGTCATGACTTGTAATACATATTTTGGAGAAAAATTATTAAAGTCATCTGGAAGCCCTTGAACTCTTCTTGCCACTGGACTATTTGCGACATTATCATCACACGCATCGCCGCAACCCCAATCCTCTGACAAATTGGAATAGCACCAATATTTATTACAACATACTTCCTCTTGATCTCCTTCATCAACTATTTTGCAAATTAAGTTTGAAGGCATTTCAATTCCCGCGGTCGTATTGTTGACATGGGAACACCCTTCTTTACCTTTTTCTAACACACACACTTCCCCTTGTCTGTGCATATACTTGAGCAATTGTATTGCTTCAGCAGCTCTCGCTTTTTCTACCGCTTTCTGATATTGCGGCAAGGCAATGGCCGATAAAATACCTATAATTAGTACCACGACTAATAGTTCTATGAGGGTAAAGGCGCGTACCATACTGTCATTCCCGAAGGTCGTAATCGGGAATCTCAGCCACTTGTTTAATAAGGTTGAGATCCCCGATAAAAACGATCGGGGATGACAGGGGGTGTTAGGTTGGGAATGACGGATAGTATGTTTATTGTGTTTCATAACGTTCTCCTTGTTTTTTGTCTGTTATGAAACCCAACAAAAACGGCTGTATCTTGCTTGAGAGTATCCTCACTTCAACCAAGAACAGCCGTGGTCTGCCGCGCCCGAAGGAACGGCAAACACTCGGCACAAAACAAACGGGTAATTATTCCGTTCATTTTGTGTCTTATATCGGCTGTTTTTGGAGAGGATACTCTTGCCTAATGGCAAAGTCCGTTTCTTAAACGGTTCCAAAAACAGATCAAATTGTTACTACACCCTCAGTATAACAAATTTCCGTTTGTTCTGCCGTAGATTTAAATTCTCACACACTTTCTTAAATTTCTTCCGCCAAGGCTTGATAATAAAGTAAAATATTACTATCTATGACTATTCAAGAATTTCAAACTATCTGTTCCCAACTGGAGCAAGAATATACTGCTAAAATTGCCGCAGCCGAGAATCTCGCCGCGGTGGAAGAATTACGCGTAGCCGTTTTGGGCCGCAAAGGGGCCCTGACGGAGCTACTTAAAAATCTAAAAGATTTTTCTATTGAAGACAAAAAAGTGGCAGGCCCCTTAGGTAATACACTTAAAACGGCTTTAACCACGGCGTTGGAAACCAAAACCACCGCGTTGGAAGCGGCGCAACTTAACGAAGAACTTAACCGCGTACAGCTGGATTTAACCTTGCCCGCCCGTCCGATGGCAGGCGGTCGCAGACATCCGCTCTCTATTGCGCAAAAGCGCATGACCGATATTTTATCCAAACTCGGTTTTACGTGGGCAGAAGGCCCATGGGTGGAAGACGAAAAGCATAATTTTGATATGCTTAACATTCCGCACCATCATCCGGCACGCGACGCGCAAGATACGTTTTTTGCACAAACCGGCTCGCCGCTCTCTATGGTACTGCGCACGCATACTTCTAACGTACAAAGCCGCTTTATGGAAAAGCATCAGCCGCCCTTGCGCATTATGGCCCCCGGCCGCGTGTTCCGCAATGACAGCCTAGATGCCACGCACAGCCCGGTTTTTCATCAGATAGAAGGATTGTACGTAGACCATAATGTCAGCATGGCCGATTTGAAACGGGACTTAACCGCTTTTATGAAAGGTCTGCTCGGTGATAAAACGGAAATCCGTTTCCGCCCCTCTTTCTTCCCGTTTACAGAGCCCAGCGCGGAAGTGGACGTCAAATGCGTGTTCTGCGGCGGGAAAGGATGCAATGTATGCAAGGGCACCGGCTGGATTGAAATGTTAGGCGCCGGGGTAGTACATCCCAACGTACTTAAAAATTGCGGCATTAATCCCGAACAATATAGCGGTTATGCCTTTGGCATGGGCGTAGAACGGTTAGCCATGATGATGATGAACATCCGCGACATACGCGCTTTTTATGAAAATGATTTGCGCATCTTGAAGCAATTTTAGAGGAAATTATGAAGATATTATACAGTTGGCTCAAAGACTTTATTGATTTAGATTTAACACCGGAAGAACTGGCTCAAAAATTTACCCAGTTAGGGCTTGAAATTGCTTCTATGCAAAAAATGGGGGCCGATTTTGAAGGCGTTCATGTGGCGCAAATTACCCAAATTGAAAATCACCCGGATTCCGACCACTTGCACTTAGTGACCTTAGATTTAGGCGGCGGACAAACCCAACGGGTCGTCTGCGGTGCTCCCAACGTAGCGGTTGGGCAAAAGGTACCTTTGGCACGTGTAGGGGCCCGTTTAGGCAAAACGGTATTAACCCCCGCTACCATTCGCGGCGTACGCAGTGAAGGCATGATTTGCTCTTCTGATGAACTGGGCTTAACCAACACCCGCGCCCGCGGCATTTTGGTACTGGATGAAAAAATTCCATTGGGAACAGACGTGCGCAGTTTATACGGCAAGGCCGATGCGCTGTTTGATTTGGAAATTACTTCCAATCGCCCGGATTTACTCTCTCATTTAGGAGTCGCACGCGAGCTGGGCGTTTTACTAAATAAGCCCGTTACATTGCCCAAAATAGACGATATCGTAGGACAAGGCGAAAGTTTAGCCGTAGAAATCCGCGATGAAAAAGCCTGCCCGCGTTACTGCGGTCGTTTAATTCACGGTGTCAAAAATGTTCCCTCTCCACAATTAATTCAAGACCGATTAACTGCTATGGGACTAAACCCCAAAAATGCTCTGATCGATATGACCAACTATGTGCTCTTTGAGCTGGGGCAACCCTTGCACGCTTTTGACCGCAATTTAATTGCGGGAGATACCATTGTGGTGCGCCATGCTCAAAAGGACGAGAAATTTACAATTTTGGACGGGCGTGAATTAACTTTGGATGAGAATTCCCTTTTGATCGGAGATACGCAAAAGGCTACGGCTTTGGCCGGTATCATGGGGGGAGCCAACTCGGGAATTGCCGACAACACAACAGACATTTTTATTGAATCGGCCTACTTTGACGCGCCTACCATTAACAAAACGGTTAAAAAATACGGCGTGTCCTCCGATTCGTCCCAACGTTTTGAACGCGGAGCCGATATCGGTATGACCGTGCTGGCTTTGCAACGGGTTACGCAATTAATTACATCGGTGTGCGGAGGAACTCCCAGTCAAATTAAGGATGTGTATCCCGTACCTTACGAAAACCCGGTGGTGGAGTTTACTCCTAAGCAAATCAATGACATTTTGGGCACGCAACTGCCGGATGAGACCTTGCAAGATATCTTTAAGCGTCTGGCGTTACACTTTGACGCGCAAGCAACCTCTTGGCACTTTCAAGCGCCCACCTACCGCCGGGATTTAAACCACCGCTGGGATTTGGCCGAAGAGGCGGCACGTTTTGCCGGCTTTGACCAAATTCCGACAGGAGCCTCCCGCGCGTTTGTCGGTTTTTCCGATAACCCCAAAAATGTAGATCTCTTGGAGTTACTGAGCCAACAGCTCTGCGCTTTGGGATTTTATGAATGTAAGAACATTGATTTTTTAGGCGAGAAAGAATTAGCGCTATTTGGTTTTGAAACCAAAAATGCCGTAAAAATCAAAAATGCCATGGCACAAGGATGGGATTTCTTACGTCCTACCCTGTTACCGGCATTGCTCAAAAACTTAGAGTTTAATCAACGCCACGGTCAGCAAAATGCCGCATTGTTTGAAACCACCCGCACCTTTAGCTTAACCAAAGGTTTCCCTACCGAAACTTATACCGTTTCCGGCATATTGTGCGGCAGCATACCGGCCGAAGAATTCTTTGAGCATAATACGGTCAAACCGGACTTTTATTTCTTAAAAGGCATCGTGCAACAGCTCTTGCAACGCTTTGACGGAGTGCAATTACTTCCGTCTGAAAAAGCTCCCGTCTATATGCATCCTAAAATTTGCATGGATATTATGGTCAACGGCAAAAAAGCCGGTGTCTTCGGTGCCTTGCATCCGCTTACGTTAAAAGCTATGGATGTCAAAGGCGCGGAAGTATGGGCCTTTGAGTTCTCGCTAAAACCCTTGGAAAAATTATTTTCAGCTCAACAATTTACCCCCGCGCAAGCCGTAGCGGCTTTCCCGCCGTCTTTGCGGGATTTGTCTGTAATACTGGACAAGCAGGTTCCGTTTGAGCAAATTCAAGCGGTGCTTTCTCAAACCGTTTTACCGGTGCAAATGCAATCTCAGTTAATTGACTTGTACGAAGGGGAACATGTCCCCGCCGGTAAAAAGAGTCTAACGTTTACATTGGCTTTTTCGGCTCCGGAACGCACGCTAAAAGATACGGAAACGGAACAAGCGTTTAATACATTGGTAGCTCAATTGAAAGAAAAACTCGGAGCAGAGCTTAGATAATGCACGAAGAAAAACTCAAACAGTTAGAACTGCTGATTGGTCAAACAGCTTCTCGGTTACAAACGTTACAACGAGAAGTGCTGGCCGCTCGGCAAAAAATACGCCAGCAGGAAGAAACCATTGCCCGTTTGCGTCAAAATGAAACTGAATTAAAAACTTTGCGCGAGTGGAAACGCACCACTGTCAGTGCCCTAAAAAAATTAGAAACCCGTTTGGATAAAGAAATCGCAAAAGCGAGTGAACAAAATAATGAGTTGGTGTAATATATGGCAAAAAATACAGTAACCGTAGAAATTAGACATATTCCGGTAGAAGTAGAAATTCCGGAGTTGGGTTATGTGGAAATAGCAGATTTAGCTACGCAGGTAGAGCAGGAAATGAAACGCCTGCAGGAAGAAGAAGACGTGATTGACACCTTGCGCCAAGCCCTGACCGCCGCCTTAACCTTTGCGGCCAAAGCCTATTTAAAAGATGTTGCCAGCGGCGGTAAGTTACAAGAAGACACCATCCGCATGGACAATTTAATTAGTCAATTACAAAATTCGTTAGAGCAGAAATAATATGTCTGATGATTTTATGCCCTTGGCGGCCAGACAAGCCCCTAAAAAAATAGAAGATTTTGCCGGACAACCACATTTGTTGGGGCCGGGCAAAATGTTGCGCCGTTTGTTGGAAACTGACACCTTAAAATCTGCTGTTTTTTTCGGGCCTCCGGGTTGTGGCAAAACCGCTACGGCACGCTACGTGGCCAGCCGCACTCAAGCCCATGTAGTGGAGCTTAATGCCGCCGCGGCCGGAGTAGCGGATATTAAAAAAGTTATTGCCGAAGCCAAAGAGCGCGCCCGCACGCCCACCTTTGAAGAACGCCGCACCTTACTGATTTTAGACGAAATACACCATTTCAACAAAACCCAACAGGATACTTTACTGCCCAGCGTAGAGCGAGGCGATATTATTCTAATTGGTATCACTACCGAAAATCCGTACTTTTATATTAACAGCGCTTTATTATCTCGTTTTTCGGTATTTGAATTTAAGGCCTTAGCAGATAAAGATTTAGCTAAAATTTTACACCGCGCCGCCGCGACCGAAAAAGTGCAACTCTCTGATGAGGCGGCACACTATTTTATTACGCAGGCCAACGGAGATGGTTTCAAGTTTTTAATCGCACTTGAAATTGCCGTACTTACGACCGAACCGGATGCCAACGGGATCAAACAAGTAGACCTAAAAACC